>NZ_JBFMIA010000013.1:0-59320 GCF_040801915.1 Jeotgalibacillus marinus
CATAAACATCAAATGAAACCTTGTCAATAATCGTTTTCCCATTAATCTTTTTCGTCACATCTCTTAGCTGAACAATCGATTTCTGTGTCATATTCAATTCCCCTAAGTTTTTTATTTTTTTCTTGTATCATTTGTTTGAGTTCTTCAAGATCTTCAACCGTATCTATCCCACTTAGCGAGACGTTTTCTTTTCTCTTCATCATATTTTCTACGATGTTCAGCAAGTTGTTCTCTTTTTTTTGCATCATATTTTCTATTACGCTCTTTATTTTCCACATGGTATTTTATACTATATTCAGCGTCGCATTTTTTGCATTTTTGTATTCTACCATCGAATTTATTTGCACTGTTTTTGTTGAATCGTTCTAATCCCTTTATTTCCAAACATCCAGTACATTTTTTTTCCACTATTTTATCGTGCTTATCTAAAACGCACTTGGTGAACCGACCATTCGCACGCTTGATAGCAACTACTCTATACCCTTCTCTCATTTCAAACATCTTTGACAATCCTTTCAGAGTCCGTAAAAGTAAGTCCTGTTCAACAGGATTCGAACGAGTAGCAGTTTTGATCAAACCCTTTTGAATCGGGGTTGCTCTTAAGTTATGTTCTCGCGTTTACTGTAACGCCCTAAGACTTAGAGAATCCTACGATTATCTATGTGTGTCTACACACACACTATCCGCACACACCCCAAATTTGAATAATATCAGAGGGATCTTTTCTCTTCTAATGAAAAATTAAGTATTAAGTAAATCCAGAAAGTAACTGGCGATCCTATGATAAATATCAATCTTATAATCGTACTCGATATTCCAAAAAACTCAGCTATTCCTCCACAAACCCCAAATAACCACTTATCTGTTGAGGATATTTTTAATTTTTCCAAAAAAACTCACCTTTCTTAAAAAAAGAACCGACATTTGTCAATTCTTCTTTTTGTTCGTTAGAAATTGAATATTCCACATCTTTCAGACTAAGACCAGATAAACATCCGCCGTTACCTACATGCAAGAAAAGATTAAAAGTAGATCCTCCAGTAATGACAGTATATTTAAAATTCAGGTTTGAAATTGCAGTTGTTTCTCTTTATCTTTTGCTTTTCCCCTTGCACACTTATCCGCGGTTCCCTCCAAATCACCTATGCATTCTAGTTTTCGATTATTTCAATACTTTGATCCAAAGTGGTCGTTAGCTCTAGATCTTTAGGAATTTCTAGGTAGACTACTTGCAATCCATAATAAGGCTTTCTAATATCTAAATCCTCAAAACCTCCCCCCCTAAATTGGGTGTAAACAAATGGTTTTTTATATGTTGCGTACTTTAGCTCAATCTCAGTTGGATGATATAAATATAATTCATCCTTACCGATGTCGACATTTAAAAAATCGATGTCATCAGAAATGTCTATATTACCTACTGTATATGGTTCTGAATAAAGAGTCACATCAATTTCCCCATCGTTTTCATTCTTGCGCCCAGTAACGACAGTCCAACTTCCAGTATCGCTGTACCCCATATCGATTCTTATCGATTCTTTTTCGTAAGGGAATGTCCAACTTCCTCTTTCAAGAGAAGGGTCTATATAATCAAGATAGTCAAGTTCCGGAATACTATAATCAGTCGTTTTCTCATCTATCTCTATGATCGGATTCTCATCATTTTGTATGATCCAGTTCTCTCTTGGCAGTACTGGTCGTTGAGTCGAATCCTCTTCATTTGTTGGAATCAAGTAATAGATAATCATCGACAAAAATAAAATCATGACGTATCCCCCAAGAATCCAGTGCATTTTTTTCCTGGATATGACTTTTTTACTTGTTGTTTGCCACAACCTTATAAAGACTATGATTATTACAATTAAAGAACCGACGATCAACAGAGGAATAAGCGTCGTCAAAACCGTCATCAGGAACGTCATAAGCGCACCTCCCTTTTAGAAAAAATCATTAGTGCAATTCCATATAATGCTACCGAAGTGACTAAAACTTTCACCCCAAAAATCCAGATCGATTTTTCCATAAAATAAAATTGAAAAAACTGCTCGACAATGAAAGAGCTTTCAAAGACAATTGATATGACAAAAAAAACGGCTGGAAAAATGAGAATGAACAATTTACTTATCTGCGCACATGCACCTACAAAATAACCAAATGCACCTACTAAAACTAAATAAAGAAACGCTCCACAAGTAGCCAAAACTATTTCACTTAGTGACCCAACAGCTGCCGTACTGTTTAGCATAGGTACGTTCCTAAGGTGAGTAATAAGAAAAATAAAATAGCCACTCAAAATCGCTGTTATCGTTCCAGTCATGGCCGCTGTCAATAAAAAAGCAATATTTGATAACTGGCTACTTAATCGATTTGTCACAAAAGAGTAATCTTCATATCGATAAGCTTTTGATGTTAACAGGATCGCTGTCGTAAACACCCAAAGCATCGTAAAGACTACCACAATATCGATTGAATAATAGGACACCCAAATATTCACTTGCCCATTGCCTGTACCGCCTCCCATGCTCCCAAGGAATGAAAAAGCAATCGCAATCAATTGCACAATAATAAGTGATTTAATGGCATCAGCGTACGAAAATAACTTATATACATATTGCTTTCCTACGACACTCCCAAGGCTAACCTTCGTTAAAGGCATTAGCCATTCCTCCTTTATTTTGATCCATCATCAACGATTTGATAGCAACTGTATTCGAAGTTAATTTGTAAACATACTGTCTCCAAACCAACTCACGCAGTCTAATACTTGTTAAAGACATCATCAATTCCTCCCTTGTTCTGATGCGTCAGATAGACACATACATCACTTGCTGTGACAGGAGAAAAGTGAAGGCCCATTCGAGTAGCCTCTGCTTTAAGAGCAGCGGAGAAATGATTTTCAACCACGGCGTAGGATGTCCCTGGAGACAAAGAACGACAATGAATGACTTGTTGTTCTGCTGTCCATTGCGTGATGGCAGCTTCGGGTCCTTGCACCCCAATCGCATACTCCTTCAATTCTTCTACAGGCTTATGCAGGTGCTTTTCTCCATTTTTGATCAACAACACTTCTTCAATTAAGTCATCAATTTCATCCAGATGATGACTGGAGATTAAAATGGTTCGTGGATGTTCAAGATAATCTTTTAACAGCGCACGATAAAAGTCTTTTCGAACTGAAGCATCCATACCAGTTGTTGGTTCATCGAATATAGTTAGGGCACAGCGAGAGGAAAGCCCAACGATCGCGTTGAACGTATTTTTTTGACCTTTTGATAAACGATTGTAGTGCTGTTTTGGCTGCAACGAGAAATAGTCAAACAGTCGATTTGCTAACTGCGCATTCCACTTTTCATAAAAACGGCTATTTTGATGCAGGATATCCACAAGTGTAAGAGAAGTCGGGTAATTCATATATTCGTCGATATAAATACTGTTTGCTGAAACAAGCAAGCTATTAAACGGTTTTTCTTCAAATACCTTTACTTCGCCTTTCGTTTCGCGAAAAAATCCTGCGAGAATTTTAAGAAGTGTCGTTTTACCAGCACCATTTCGGCCAATAATTCCTGTAATTGTATTTTCTTTGATCGTAAAAGAAAGATTAATCAAGGCATTGAAACGACCGTATGTTTTCGTTAATTGATTGCATTCAATAACATTCATCCTTCCCCCCCCTCTCGATTGCCTCCAGCTTCTTGTATCATCGTGAATAATTCTTTTTCGCCTACTTGTAAATGAGCCGCTTCCTCTACAATTTCTTGGACTAATTTCTTTAATGTATGGTTGATTCGTTTGTGTCTGATCATGTTATGTGCTTCGTCTGATACAAACATTCCTAACCCCCGCTTTTTATATAAAATTTGTTCATCGACTAGCATGGTTAATCCTTTTCCTGCTGTTGCTGGATTGATGTTGAACATATCTGCCAACTGGTATTGCGAATAAACTTTATCATCTGGCTTAAAGTCCCCCTGAAGTATCTCCCTTTCAATCCATTCTGCGATTTGAACATAAATTGGTTTGGTCCCATCGGTATTGAGAATCAACGCCACACCCCCTATCCAACATAGTGCATTAGTGTTGTAATGTAGTGTATTATATTTTCTTAAAAATGGCAAGTGAAATTTTTATCCGCGCATGATGTCCTTTGGCCTATCATTTACAGCATAAAAAAACACCACCCGCGAATCGTTTCGCAAGTGGTGTCAAATTTCTCTAAATCGTTACTCTTCAAAGTCAAAGTCAATTGGTTCATCAGTTTCTGATATTACAAATCCAGATAAATCAACAATTTTTATTGTAGGTTCTTCGTTTTTATAATAGTCAGAGCGGTTATAGAATTGTCTAACAATCTCACCCATTAAAACTGTTATAGAATTTTCCAAAGACTCTCCGTCTGAGTTATTTACCGTCATGACAATCTCTTTATCATTAGTCATCTCAACTGTATTAAAAACTACTTCCCCGTCTTCACCATCTGGTTCAGTAAAATAATCTAGTAGTTGATCAAATTGTTTTTTTGATAGATGGAGATTTTCCCAGTCTTCTTCAGTTAGATTATCCATATCTAGCTCATCTAAATCTAAATCCTCCTCTGATTCATTATCGTCTTCATTATTAGAGGATTGGTTTGTTTCCGAAGTTCCCTGATCATTTTGGTCATCAGCTTCTTTCGATTCATCTGCACCACATGCGCTAAGTACTAGTAATAATGCTAGTACTAATAAAGAGGTAATTTTTTTCATAAAATATCCTTCTCCCTTAAAAAATAATATATTTTAAAACTCTCTAATTGTTCTTTAATAGTATAAATTATATTGTATGGTAATACTAGCATATTTTGTTATCAGCTTGATGTTGAACATATCTGCCAACTGGTGACGTAGTAAAATTTTTTATCCGCGTTTATTAAGTGGTTATCCGCGCTTACTACATGTTTATCCGTGTTTGCAATTAGTTTATCCGCGTATGATGTCATTTGACCTATCATTTGCACCATAAAAAAACACCACCTGCGAATCTTTTCGCAAGTGGCAGTGAACTATGAGCGTCTTCAACGATGTATAACTGGCCTACTTTGTTGCACAGCTACGAGTGCTTGTTTAATATCTGCTAGTAGATCATCCACGTGTTCTAACCCAACGGATAAACGTAAAAGCCCGTCAGTAATGCCTCTTTTTTCTCGTTCAACCACTGGCATTGCCGCATGAGACATGGTAGCAGGATAAGATAAAATAGATTCAACTGCACCGAGGCTGACGGCAAATACAGGTATTTTCATGCGATTCACAAAAATTCTTGCACAATTCTTTGATGCCAAGCGGAATGATACGACTGCGCCCGCTCCTGTTGCTTGACGCTTATGGATCGGGTATCCTGCATGGAACGAAAAACCTGGATAATACACTTCTTCAATTGCTGGATGATGATGGAGGTACTGAGCTATTTCCCTTGCTGATTCAGATGACTGCTTTAATCGGACACTCAACGTTTTCATTCCTCTAAGAAGTAACCAACAATCTTGCACACCTAAAATCGTTCCGCATGAATTTTGAATGAATGCCATCCGTTTACCAAGAGCTTCATCTTTTGCTACCGCGAGACCTGCCACCACATCACTATGACCGGACAAAAACTTAGTTGCACTATGCAATACAAGGTCTGCCCCTAAATCAAGCGGTTTTTGAAGTAAGGGAGTCATGAACGTATTATCCACAAACGTTAAGCACCCATTTGCTTTTGCAATCTTTGCAACTCCTTCAATATCTGTAATATTCAAGCAAGGATTTGACGGTGTTTCTATATAGATTACTTTGGTGTTCGGACGAACATTTCGCGCTGTTTCATCCATATCGGTCATATCAATAAAAGTGTGATCAATACCGAATTGAGTCAACACCTCTGTGATCACACGAAATGCACCGCCATACACGTCTTTTGAGACGAGCACGTGATCACCAGCTGATAACAGCATAAACGCTGATGAAATGGCCGCCATTCCCGATGCAAAAGCAAACCCTCGTGATCCACCTTCAAGCTCAGCAATTGCTTCTTCAAGTGCCTGCCTTGTTGGATTTCCTGAACGACTGTAGTCAAATTGTCCAAATTCATCGATAGATTCTTGATGATAAGTGGATGAATAATATAGCGGAACGTTTACAGCTCCTGTTTGTTTATCCCGAAATTGTGGCTGATGTAGCAATTTCGTTTCAAACTCATGGTTTGTCATATCACTGTTTCCTTTTTTTGCACGATGGCAAGTGCTCGTGCCAAATCTTGTGTAAGATCATCGATATGCTCAATGCCAACCGAAAATCTCAATAAGCGATCACAAACTCCTCGTTTATGCCTTTCATCTACCGGAATGTCCGCATGTGTTTGAGTCGCTGGGTACGTAACAAAGCTCTCGATCCCACCTAAACTTTCAGCAAATGTAATCAGCTGTAATGACCGTAAAAATGGGTCAATCCACTCTTCCTTTTCTAAGCGAAATGACACCATGCCACCAATTCCTGGATACAACACATCTGTAATGCCAGCCTGTTCCGCTAAAAACGCTGTGACCTGTTTTGCATTTTCTTGATGACGATCCATTCTAAGTGATAACGTCTTGAGACCCCTCACTAAAAGCCAACAATCAATCGGCCCTAAAACAGCCCCTGCCCCTTTATGAAAGGTCAATAGGCGTTCACATGTCTCCGTCCCTTTCGCTACAACCAAACCAGCTAACACATCATTGTGGCCCCCAATATATTTCGTTGCACTATGAATGACGATGTCTGCACCCAACGTTAATGGCTTTTGTAGGTAAGGGGTTAAAAATGTATTATCTACAATCGTCAATAAGTGGTGATCCCTTGCAAGACCCGCGACCGCTTTGATATCTGACATGTGCATCAATGGGTTTGTCGGTGTTTCAACAAAAATGGCTCGTGTATTCTCACATATCGATTCAGTTAGTTGGTCGATATCATTCGTATCAACATACCTTGTTTGAATGCCATATGCTTCTTCATAATGCTCGAGTAAACGATACGTTCCACCATAAATATCATCTGATGCGAGGAGCACATCTCCATGTTTAAATAGAGACAACACAAGTTGAATCGCTGCCATCCCAGAACTAGTCGCAAACCCTTCATCCCCTTGCTCAAGCTTCGCGATCCCCTCCTCTAAAACAGCACGAGTCGGATTTTTCGTCCGTGTATAATCATAACCAGTCGATTCACCAATTCCATCATGGCGATAAGCCGTCGAAAAATAAACAGGCGGATTAACTGTCCCAGTCGTTTGTTCACTACGATTCCCTAATTGTGCAAATTGCGTTTCTAGATGGTAACTCATCAGCACTTCCTCCTCGATCATCAAAAAATCGTTGTAAGATCGCTTTCGTTCAATAAAGTATTTAGCAAACAAAAACGTATTTTCAAAAAAAACGAAAAAGGACCTTCTCATAAGAAGAAGGTCCGAATAGGCATTCGTGGTTCTCCTTATCACTCAGTTTTTATAACCTGCTGGAATTAGCACCGTGCCAAATGCGGCTGGTTGCTGAGGTGTCAAAGGGCCAGTCCCTCAACCTCTCTAGATAAGTTGTATGCTATTTTGTTATATTCAGAATTATTTGTTGTTTTATACTTTACAACAACTTGGGAAAATAATCAAGAGAACATGTGAAAATGATGGATTTTTTCGAATAAAAAAACCACCTCCCGCTACACAATGTGGGAGATGGTATGAGAAGAGGCGTCGCTTTTACTCGATAACTTTTGAGATCACATCATCTGAATCCGTTCGAAACGATCAATGAATAAAGAGGTAACTATACTTTTTTTATTCAGGATACATTTTCAATATCTCTTTTGCTTGTAGACGCATTCTGTCTATTAAATACTTGGGCTCCTTTATCTGTACGTCTGTTCCTAGCCTATAAAATAGTGGAGTGATAAAAGAAATCTCGTTTTCTTCTATGGGTGAATCAATATAGCCAGTTCCATCTTCCTTCGTTTCTACACAGCCTTCTAGCCAAGGAACACTTTTACATTGACGTACCCCTTCTCTTGTTAGTAGAGCATACAAACGAATAGGATTTGTTACTTCAGTCGAATCAAACCATTCTTCTAAATTCATAAATTCCTCTTCATTTGTTTCTTTTAATTGTATAGAAAGAACACGATCTGCACGAAATAGTAATATTTTTTGTTTATTGTAATCATAAGCTGGAAGGTACCATAATCCATCATGTGCATATATACCAATTGGGCGTATATATTTTGTTGTAATTCCAGATTTAGAGTCATACTGAATAGATAAATTTTTATTTAACATAGACGCTTCTAACAAATCATTTAGATAAGGGGTATCTATACTTCTTTTTGGGTTCCAAAAAGATATATAAGAACGCATTTTATCTACTTTTATTTTCGCATCGTTTGAAAGCGAATTATATAATTTATGTGCGACAGCGCTAATTTCTGTATCAAAAGGAAGCGAACGATAGTAGCTTAAAGACTGAAAAGCAAAAAAGATCGAAACAGCCTCTTCTTCTGTAAATAAAATAGGAGGAAGCATCCTATTTTCTAAAACGGTATATCCACCATGTCTCCCCTGTTCAGCATAAATCGGTAGACCCATATCACTTAAATCTAACAAATATCGATGAATGGTTCGTACTGATATTTCAAATTCATCAGCTAATTCTTGAGCTGTAAATTTTCTTTTCGTCTTAACAAACATGAGTATGTCTAATAAACGTTTTGCTTTTGACATATTTCTCACCTTTCTTGTTTTAACCGTCAATCGTTGTCATGTTTTAGGGGTAGTATAATACATACTTTATTACTTTATCAATAAAGTACATTCTAGAGAGAAGAAGGAGACTTAATATGTCCAGAGAAATTGCTTTAAAAGGGAAAATAGCTGTAGTTGCGGGCGGAACTCGTGGAGCTGGTCGGGGTATTTCAGTTAAATTAGGTGAAGCTGGTGCAACAGTATATGTTACTGGAAGAACGACTAATAGTAATCAGTCACCAATGGGGCGTAAAGAAACGATTGAAGAGACAGCAGAATTAGTAACTAAAGCTGGTGGAACTGGAATACCTGTAAAAGTAGATCATACGGTTGAATCAGATGTAATAAGTTTATTTGATAAAATAAAAAAGGAACATGGTCGACTTGATATTTTAGTAAATGATATTTGGGGTGGGGACCCTCTTACTGAATGGGGGAAACCAATAGGAACTCACGATTTAAATAACGGGCTGCAAATTCAAAAACAAGCTGTCCAATCACATATAGTTACTGCTCATTATAGTATTCCTTTATTTAGAGAAAATAAGAAAGGTCTCATTATTGAAATTACTGATGGTGTAGATTATAAACCTCGTGGGAACTTCTATTATAGTCTTGCGAAAATATCGAATATACACATGGCTCAAGCAATGGCACAGGACTTAAAAGATTTTAATATAACTGCAATTGCAGTTACCCCAGGGTTTTTAAGATCAGAAGCAATGCTCGAATATTTTGGAGTAACAGAAGAAAATTGGAAAGAGGGAGCTAAAGATGATCCGCATTTTATTGCTTCTGAAACCCCATCTTATATTGGTGAAGCAATAAAATGTCTTGCTTCAGATCCTAAAATAGCTTCAAAAACAGGTGGAGTATATAGTACGTGGGAACTTTCTGAAGTATATGGATTTAAAGATATTGACGGCACACAACCACACTGGGGTAAATACTATAAGAATAATGTAGAAACATGAATGAACTACCTAAAAAAGAAGAAGATTTTCCGAGCGCTGAACAATTAGATATGTACTTTCTGTTTTATGATGTAAGCCTGGAGAATTGAAGGACGAGGACGAAATAACACAAGAAGCAGTGACAAAGGCAAGTAGAAGATAGATAGTTATTTGTTTATCTTTCCTCCTTGCCGTGGAGCATAGCTTTTTTATGGTTCTGGTGTAAGATTATCATTCTATGTGTATTTAATACTAATATTAATACCCTTTATGTACAACGACGTAACAAAACAACCCTCTAGCACCCACCCTGGTTCAATGATCGGTCGTCTTCTAGTCGTATATGATTAAAAACCCCGTGCCAAAATGAGCGAACGAAAATCAATCATTATGCTAATTTTTTCTACTCCAAAACGTTACAACAAGTGTTCCTGAGACATTGTGCCATATACTGAAAATGGCGCTTGGTACTGCCGCTACTGGATTAAAGTGGGCAGCAGCAAGCGTTGCTCCAAGCCCTGAGTTTTGCATGCCAACTTCAACAGCAATCGCTTTTTGACTCGCCAAATCAAGCTTTAACGCTTTTGCAAGGGTAAATCCGATCAACAAGCCAAGTCCATTATGTATCACCACGATTGAGAAAATGAGCAAGCCCGATGTGACGATTTGCTCCTTGCTCCCCCCAACAATTGAGCCTATGATCGCTACAATAGCAATAACAGAAACTAATGGCATGACAGGGATTGCCTTTTCAACTTTTTCTTTTAATAACGAACGTACACCAATACCCAAAACAACAGGGATCAGCACTACTTGGACAACAGACATGAACATGCCAAAAAACGACACATCCAGCCACTGACTAGCAAAAACAAAGATAAGTGCAGGTGTTAAAATTGGTGCAAGTAACGTAGAGACAGACGTAATAGCAACTGACAATGCTGTATTTCCTTTCGCTAAATACGTAATCACATTCGATGCGGTTCCTCCAGGGCAACAACCTACTAAAATAACTCCAACAGCAAGTTCAGGTGGAAGTTGAAATAGAGTCGCTAACCCAAATGCAAGTAGCGGCATGATCGTGTATTGCGCTGCTACTCCGATGAACACACTTTTCGGTTGTCTTGCGACGGCTTTAAAATCTTGAACCGTTAGCGTCATGCCCATTCCAAACATAATAATGCCAAGCAAAATGGTTATGTATGGTCCAATCCATGTAAATCCAGAAGGAAAGAAGAAAGCAATAACCCCTATGAGTAACACCCAAAACGCAAATGTATTTCCTGCAAAACGACTTGCTTTTACCAACCCACTAATAATGGCCACTCCTCACATAAACGAATTTAACCATTATAAACTAAATTAGTTGTTTATTCGATCTATTACGAAAAAATATTCCTCTTTCTTAATCATTCGCACGCTCCATACTTGTCAGAATAACTCAATAAGCGTTATACTTCACCTATAATTAAACGAAGAGAGGATGGGAAACAAATGATGAGAATAGGTGTAATTGGCACTAATTGGATCACCGATAGATTCATCAACGCTTCACAAGATGTTGAATCTGCTAAAATAACAGCCGTCTGTTCCAGATCACAAGAAAAAGGCGATGAATTTGCGAAGAAGCATGGTATTCCAAACGTTTATACTTCCATTCAAGCTCTCTGTCAGAGTGGTGAAATTGATGGCGTTTATATTGCAACACCAAACGCAGTCCATCATGAACAAACAATTGAATGTTTAGAAGCTGGAATACCTGTTCTTTGCGAAAAGCCACTAACAGCTACCTATGAACTCGCGGAAAAAATGATCCAAACGTCTAGACAAAATGGTGTGCTTTTAATGGAAGCAATGAAATCCACTGTCATGCCAAATTTTAAGAGAGTGAAAGAATTATTGCCGACACTCGGAACAATTCGTCAATACAGCGCACACTTTAGCCGCTACTCCTCCCGTTATGATCAATTTAAACAAGGGAAAATTGAAAATGCCTTTAAACCTGAAATGGCAAATGGCTCGGTTATGGACCTCGGCGTTTACACAATATATCCGTTAATCGCACTTTTCGGTATGCCTAAAGAAGTAAAAGCAATCAGCACCAACCTTCATACTGGGGTAGATGGGCAAGGTATGGTCCTTTTAAGTTACGCTGACATGGATGCTGTCGTAACATTCTCTAAAATTACTGATAGCTACTTACCAAGTGAAATTTCCGGTGAAAATGCAGCATTACATATTTCACATATTAGTGGTCCAGACAATGTCCTAAAAATCACTAAGGGTGGGGAACGTGAGGACCTGACAGTTGCTCAACCGAAAGCTTCTATGGCCTATGAACTTGAAGAGTTTGTTCACGCATTTGAAAATGGACAAATCGAATCATCAACCAATACTCACGAGCTATCTTTAAATGTAGTAGCCCTCATGCAAACGATCCGTCAACAAACTGGCGTCTCCTATCCGTTAGATTAATAGAATGAAGGGTACAGTCACTCATCTACTGAGTGGCTGTTTTTATTTTTGAAAGAACTTAAAGATATTCTTTCCCATTCCCCACCCACCTCTTTTAACCAAGTCCACCAATACCTTGTACTTGCTCTATACCTAACTTGAATGCTATCTTTTTAAAGGATAAATATATAGGAGGCTTTTTTTGTGAATAGTTTTTGGAGTAAAAAAAGATGGGCATTGACAGCAACTATTATGTCAATGGCTCTTTTAGCTGCTTGTGGCAGTGATAACACAGGAGAAGGCGTGCTAACAGTTGCCACTTCAGGCACTCTCTATCCTACTTCGTATTATGAATCAGGATCTGATGAGCTAACAGGCTTTGAAGTCGAAGTTGTACGGGAAATGGCAAGCCGTCTTGGCCTTGAAGTGGAGTTTAAAGAAATGGGTTTAGATGGCATGTTAAAGTCTGTGAGTACGGGTCAAGTCGACATCGCTGCAAATGATATTGAAATTACCGATGAGCGTGCAGAAAAAGTAGCGTTTTCGACACCGATCAAACATTCATACGGAACAGCAATCGTTCGTACAGATGATCTATCAGGCATCAAAACATTTGAAGACTTAAAAGATAAGCGTGCTGCTGGTGCTGCGACATCTATTTATATGGACCTTGCGCGTGAATATGGTGCGGAAGAAGTTATTTATGATAACGCAACAAACGAACTATATTTACGTGATGTTGCAGTTGGTAATACAGATGTCATTTTAAATGATTACTTTCTTCAAACGATTGCCCTAGAAGCATTTCCAGAACTTGAAATCACCATCCATCCCGACCTTAAATACGTTCCTTCAGAAGCTGCAATGGTCATGGATAAAGAAAACAGTGAGCTAACTGAACAGGTTAATCGTGTTCTTGGTGAAATGCTAGAAGACGGAACGATTGCCGAAATTTCTAGTGAATTTTTTGCTGGAGCAGACGTAACACAAGAGCCAGACTTTGATTTTGATGAGTAGTAAAGAAAAGGTGAAGCAAGATGAGTGATATTAAATGGCATCTTATATTTGATCCTCAATTGGCAGTAGAGTCTTTTCCATATGTCATGGAAGGTGTTTGGTATACCATTCTCATTTCACTAGTGAGTATGGGAGTTGGACTTGTCATTGGATTTTTCCTTGCGATCGCACGTACATCTAAATACTTCATCCTGCGCTTGCCAACGCGCATATACATTTCGTTTATGCGTGGCGTGCCCATTTTGGTCATATTATTCATGCTTTACTTTGGTCTGCCAATTATCGGTCTTCAACCCTCTGCGTTACAAGCTGCACTGATTGCCTTTAGCATAAATAGTGCGGCCTATATTGCAGAAATTATCCGCTCTGCTTTATCATCAGTCGATAAAGGACAGTGGGAATCGTCAAAAGCATTAGGCATGACCTATTGGCAAACGATGTTCGGTGTAATCTTGCCACAATCCATACGTATTGCCACCCCTCCGCTAGCAAACGTTCAACTTGATATTATCAAAGCCTCTTCTCTCGCTGCCATGATTACCGTGCCTGAAATTTTTCAAAAAGCACGAATCGTTGGTGGTCGTGAGTTTGATTTTTTGACCATGTACATCGTTGTTGCTTTTATCTACTGGGGGTTATGTTCTGCTATGACCGTATTACAGAACTACTTAGAAAAAAGATATGAACAGTATCTTTAAAGGAAAAAACTGCCAGGTCGACTGGCAGCTTTTTTATGTAAGAATTCATCCCATAAAAATCAGATAGGTGGCAATGAAATAACCAACAACGATTAGTATTGAAGGCATCACGTAAGAAACAGTAGAGGTATTTTTTTTACGCATTAACGAAATGACGAGAAAGACAGATAAAAAGGTCACTACCGTAGCGGTAATTTGGTGTGATGGTGCAACATTTGCTAGGATCGAACCTGTTCGATAGGCGCTGTCTGCTCCCACAAGAATTAACATGTTAAAAATATTACTTCCAAGGATTGACCCGACCGCTAAATTAATATTTCTTAATTTTAACGCAACTAATACGGCCACTGCTTCAGGCAATGATGTAGTCGCTGCCATAAGGAAACTGCCAATGAAGGTAGATCCAAGTCCTGTTATCTCCGCAATTTTATCCCCGGATATAGACAACAACGTTCCCGCACCCATGATGGCCACTGCTGCAATAACAAAACTTAGTGCAGCTCGTCTTACTGGTGTAGTTGAGTGGGAATCATCAACTACTTCCTCTTCAAAATCTGGAACCATCACTTTATCATCAGATGATCCTTTTGACATTCTACTTATCACATATATGCCTGTCCCATAAACAAACGCAACCAGCAGTGAATCTACGCCTACACCGAGCACCATATAATCTACTTTACGTACCAACCCAACAAGCGTCATTGCAGTTAGAGCTAGTCCCAACCCTGCGGTATATAAGTGACCGGTATTTGCTAGTTGATACAATCGTTTTTTTCTATAATAAATATCAAAGCAAGCAATAATAAAGATATTAAACATATTTGAACCTAACATATTCCCTACTGCAATATCTGGATTTGCGATTATTACAGCAGAAAGGCTCGCCGTTACCTCTGGTAGTGACGTCGCACCACCTAGCAACAGCGTTCCAACAAGTAATCCACCAAGAGCAGTTTTTTGACTTAACACATCTGCGTTGTTGGACAACTCAATCGCTGCTAAAACCGTAATGATTGCCGACAGTCCAAAAATTATAAAATCCATTCCCTACCCCCCTTATAGAAAATCCCCCTACCAAATCATCACTTATCATATGATTTTATTAACCAATCGTCCTTCTCATTACATTTTTTAAAAATCGCACCTATCTTTTTAAAGGAGATTTCGTATTCACGGCAAAATTGCACATGGTTGAACGCGTTAAGACAGCTGAGTACTCGTGGTGATATACCAAATCCATCCATTCCTAAAATGCATTTACTAATTCCATTCAGGAAATGTTATAATGAAACCTTTGTTAGCCTCTTAATAGTTCATGTAATGACAATTTAAGGGAACCCCTTCGCACCAATGTTTAAACCCACTTTTCTCCATCCGGAAAAAGTGTAGTACTTTTTTTATTTTTGACGTCTAGTATTTTGCAGCTTGTTGCTAAGGAGGTGGAACGGGTGCAGGAGATTGATATAAAGAAGTTGGTCCAACAGGATTCTGCAGAATTTCGGCTGTTTATCCGTTCCTACCAGCGTTATATTTATCAACTCGCTTATGGGGTCCTCCGTCATGAAAAAGATGCTGAGGACGCAGTGCAAGAAATTTTTATGAAAATCTATAATGCTCTTCCAAATTATCGTAAAGAAGGATTGAAAACGTGGATCAGACAAATATCCGTTCGACACGCCATTGACTTGAAACGAAAACGAAGTAGACGCAGCGACCGTGATGATGACTTAGAAAAAATGAGTCCTTATTTAGATGACGGACAAGAATCACTTGAGTCGAAACTCATTCAACAAAACATGAGTGAACAACTACTTCATCGTTTACGAGAACTACCTGAGAATTACCGCGTTGTCATTTTTGCGTTTTATATCGAGGAGAAATCATATGAGGAAATTGCAAATGAACACAAATTAGAATTATCGGCCGTAAAAATGCGATTATATCGCGGCAGGCAATGGATGAAAAAACATTGGCGGGAGGAGGAGTTCAGATGACACATTTCACAAAACAACAATGGGAAAGATTCGGTCAAGGAGTACTAGCGCAGTCCATCGAAAGAAAAATGGAGGATCATTTAACCGTGTGTAATCAATGTCTTATCACTTTTGAAGAAGTATCTCTTCAGCATGAGCCCTCACCTGAATTTAATGTGGAGGATCTAGTCATGGCTGCTCTCTTAGCTGACCAAACAAAAACTGTACGTCCTATGACAAAACCATCCTCCCACTTGCGCAAAAAAACGGTCGTTCATTTTTTCATCTCAGCAGCCGCAGCCATCATGCTGGCAAGTACAGGTATTTTTTCATCGCTCGTTGATGAAACATCAAGCGTTCCAAGTAAAGAACTAATAGATACTCCATCGATCACTTCATCGCTTATGGAGCAAACCGAGCGATTGTTCAATCAAATGGATCCGTCGCCGAAGGAGGAGTTAGAATGACAAAATCACCAGTAATCGCATTTCTACTTTCCATTATGCCAGGATGGGGGCATGTTTATATTGGAAATGTGATTAGAGGGTTTGTATATTTCTTTGTAACTACAGGATTCATTCTTGGCGGAATTTTGTTTGCCTTGATGGGTGTTGCAGTCATCTTTTTAGCACTTTTTTTGATCGGACTATTGATTTACGCCATTAGCTTCTTAGACATAATTATGAGTTTAAACAGATTGAAATCCGAAGCCATGGAAAATGGGGAAGAACTGCGATCAAGACGTTTTATCACGGGTAAACAAGAAGATTCTGAGCGCTTTTTCACGATTATCCTTTCCCTATTTCCTGGACTTGGTCATTTCCAATTAGGGCTAATGAACCGCGGACTAACCTTTATGGCCACCTTTTTGGGAATGGCGGCGATGATTTTCTTCGTCACGGCACTTCTCGAATCAAACGCTTTCTTACTTTTCTCCATTTTATTGCCAGTCGTTTGGATCTACAGTTTTGTCGATATTATGCAAATGCTTTCACGCAAGCAAAATGGCGAAGAACTGAAGGACCGTTCTATCTTAGAAGATTGGGAAACTCGCCGAAAAGATGACAAAAAGAGTACAGCAATTGCTACAGTCTTATCAATCTTCCCTGGTGCAGGCCACCTGTACTTAGGTTTACAACAACGCGGCATACAATTAATGGCTGCATTTCTTTTTACAATTTATATATTAGATGCATTACGTCTAGGATTGTTTTTGTTCCTTATTCCACTAATCTGGTTTTACAGTTTCTTTGATGGACTGCAAAAAACTTCACGTTATGGTAAAGAAGAGCTTTACGATGAGCCTGTATTTGGCTTCTTCCATCAATATAAGCGCTGGCTTGGCGTAGGTCTGATCTTTATCGGACTTTATTATTTATTATTCAATGGCTTGCTGCCTGCACTTACACATAAATTTATGGATTGGTTTGGGGTCGATATAAGATTTTTGTTCGAATACTACTTCCAAACGTTTTTACTAAGTATTGTGTTGGTGATTGTTGGAGTGAAGTTGTTTAGAAAAAAATAATGCTTGAAACAATCAAAGCCGATTTTCGCTCAATTGCGGAAGATCGGCTTTTTTTGTATTATCTCTTTGGGTCTTTTCTAATAAAGGAAAGATAAAACAATAGAATGTATTACGAATGAAACCTAAATAGCTAAAGTGGGAACGGCAGAATGACAATCACAGTCAACTGCTGACAGAAGTCACTTTTCTCTCCTGTAGTGAATGACCTGTGACCTCGAGGAACTGAATGTCGAATCAAATCAATAAGTTTTACTTATGTTAGAACTGAAAAAAATTATAATTTTCTTATGAACAATATTCCTCTAAACTAGAAGAGAATCTTTTAGGAGGTGTAAATTATGAATCATGATAAGAAAAATCAAGTGAAAACCATTTTTTCTAAAAACGCTGACGCTTATGCCACAAGTAAAACGCACGCTAGCGGTGAAGACCTTGAGCAGTTAATTGATTGGCTTCAGCCTTCTTCACGTGCAGTTGCCCTAGACCTTGCGACTGGGGGCGGGAATGTAGTAAAACGTCTAGCTCCAACGTTAGCCACTGTTTTTGCAACTGACCTTACAAAAGAAATGCTTCAAAACACATCACATTTTTTAACAGACTACAAAAACGTTTATTATGTTGTTGCTGATGCTGAAAACATCCCCTTCTTAAATGATTCATTTGATATCGTTACTTGCAGAATTGCTGCTCATCACTTTCCAAACCCTGCGTTATTCATTGAAGAAGTTCATCGTGTACTAAAACCTGATGGCACATTTATATTGATCGATAATGTTGCCCCTGCTATCCCAGCGCTCGATGAGTTTATGAACACCTTTGAAGAAATGCGTGATCCAAGCCACTCAAAGGCTCTTTCGGTAAAAGATTGGATTGGGCTTATTGAGAGAAATCAATTAGAGATTGTAAGAGAACAACGAACGAAAAAGACACTACCTTTTCACAATTGGGTAAATCGAACAGCAGAAGACCAAAGTCAGGTTCAAGCTGTCACTCACTTTTTCAAAAGAGCTCAGAAAGAAGAAAAACAATATTTCGAGTTTAAAGAAGAAAAAGGTCGTTTACAGTCTTTTTCAATTGATCAATGGATGGTCATGTGTAAAAAAAAGAGTAGCTCGTGATGCGCTGCTCTTATTTATCTATTTTAATAAGATGTTTTCACGTTCACTTAAGAGGGAACAACCTCTTAGCACTTAACTTACTATGTTCAACACAGTCATCCCGAGAGGTATGTACTGTGGTGTGAGAGGACGGAAGTTAATCACTCCCTCCTACTCAATTATTTGTTTAGACCATAGAGTAATATTATTGTTGTTACTATTACTAATCCTATCCACAAATATATTTTCTTCGTCTTTCGATCTTTATAAGCCATGAACAAGGTTCCTAAAATAATAGAAACTGGCCATATAATATAAAGCCATACACCTCCATAAAAAACACCTATAATTGCAATAAGTAGTGATAGATATAAAAAAATGTTGCTTAGATAGCGATAAATCGAAACTCCAAGAATACCTTCCAAAAGGAAAATCAAATTAAGTATATAGGTGCAAAAGGAAGCACCAAAGAAGTGTTTAGTCGAATTATCGAATTTGATGAGAGCAGGAGAATGGTAAATAAAAAGTATTTCCAAAAGCAACACTTCACACAATACAATTAAGAGGCGTAGATCGTTAACTACCTAAAATCATATTATTTCCTAGGAAATGATCCCTCTCGACAAAAAACCTCTCCTAGCAAAGTAGGAGAGGTAGGATATCACGGTTACAATTCTTTAAACGTTTCCGTTAAGATTGGTACAATTTGTTTTTTTCTTGATACTACACCTTCTAAAAGCGCAGTATTGTTTTCGAGTGAGAGGTTATATGCTTTCTCTACCGCACTTGATTGCGCCCCGCGAACGATGATCGTTGAGTTGCTATTCAATATATCTGTCACAGCAAGGATAAAAACAGATAGCTTTTTCTCAGCAATCACAAGATCGAGCATGCCTTCAATATCTTGTTGCAATGACAGGACATCAGCTGGGTCAATCGCATTTACTTGTGCAATTTCCACACGATGATCGCCCATTTCAAATACTTTTGAATCTAAGGAAATAAGCTGTGCAATTGTTTTCTCACTTAAATCAGCACCCGCTTTAAGCATAGCAAGTCCATATTCCTCTACATCAACTTCCGCAAGCTCGGCAAGTTCACGTGCTGCTTGGATGTCTTCTTCTGTACAGGTTGGTGACTTAAACAATAGTGAATCTGAAATAATAGCAGACAGCATTAAACCGGCCATGCCTTTAGGAATGGCAACATTATTTTCTTTGTATAGTTTTTTAAGAATTGTTGCTGTACACCCAACTGGTTCAGCTCTGAAATACACTGGCTCGCTCGTTTCAAAGTTTGAAATACGATGATGATCAATGACTTCCATAATGCGTACATCTTCAATGTCATTAACGCTTTGTTGGCGTTCGTTATGATCAACTAGAATAACTTTGTCTACTTCATCTCCAGCTTTCTCGATCAATCGAGGCGCCTCTACATTAAAGTGCTCAAGCACATATTGTGTTTCACCATTTATTTCACCAAGACGTACCGGTTCAGCTACTACACCTATTTCATTTTTTAAATATGCATACGCAATAGCTGATGTGATCGTATCTGTATCAGGATTCTTGTGTCCAAAAACAAGTATTTTTTCCATGCTTCTACTCCTTGTGTTTAATATTTAATGAAAAAGTCCAAAGAGTGTTCGAGGACGTTTTTCTCTTTCTCTATCTTACCAATTTCGGCGTCATTCTTGTAGCATGAATTATATCGAAATTCCATAAATACGATTCGTAAGTATACTTGACTATGTTCTAGTAGTTTTTCCACTCGGAAATTCTAATTCAAATCCCACTGTTATCGCGAATTGATGATACTCCCTCCCCCCTTCTATTAGATCCTATTTTTCATAAAAAAAATTTCCGGATCCGATTCATCTAAGCCTTCAATTAGCCCACACTCGTTATAACCTAACCTCCTACATAGTTTCTTCATTAGATAGTTAGATTGATTTGTGCTTGTAAAGACCTTCTGTGTTTTACACTGAGTTTCGACTTCTGTAATAAGTTTCGATGCTATACCTTTTTTTCTATAATTCGGACTTACAACTACTAATGGAAGAACGTTAGGAACACGTTCAACTAGAAACATCAAAGACGTCTTTTACATTTTCTAAAAAAAGCTCAAAATTCCATTGTCATCTACTTCTATTGCTTAGCTTAGACTTATATACATGTAATAGATGCCCCCACCTTTGAGTTGGTGGTAAAAGTAGAAGCTCAGTTTATGTACTTCACTTTAGAAAAAGGAGCAACCGATGTTACACCGGTTGCTCCTTTTGACATAAACGTTGTCTCTTATTGTTGTTTTTTCAAAAGCATCAAAGTTTTTTCAATATCACTTAGTAATTGCTCATCTGGGACAACGCTCTTTACCTTGTTCTCGGCTGGTCGATCCATTATATTAAAAGGCTTTTCTGCATAAGTTGAAGGTCTAAGTTGATCAATTTGATCAATAATAGCAACATGACTAATTCGAACATACTTTCCATCTTCATCATATAATTCTTCATTCGCACTAACTTGCGCTTCAATCTTCTGACCAACCTGGAGCTTTTTATCTACAGCAGTTGTCCATATAAACCGATTATCATCCGAATCTATAAAATGAATAACATTCGATAGATGTGATTTCAAACGAGGTTTCACGTGTACGACAGACAAATCGATTGTAATTCTCATTGATTTCATCCCCTTTCTTGCGGTGGCACCTTACTTATGTAAATCCACAATTGACTTTCTAACTCACACTATTTATACAAATATTTATGAGAAGCATCGTCAACCGGAAATTGATTTCTAATAAATAAAAATATATAGAATCTTTAAATTTTTCAATTGATTAATTTTTCTATATTTATAGAAAAATAATAATGTATAGACTCTTTTAAAAAATTATAAAATAATAGTTGATAAATTACAAGAATCAGCTCTTTGTTTATCTTATTCATTATAATTTTGTGTTTTTTCAGAAAATTATTGTCTTCCCTTACTTATTATCGAACAATACTTTCGAATTCAACTTGCATCGTGGAAAGATAAAAAACGATTTTGACGAAATCATCATGAACTTTCTTCCATGCGCTCTATGTTCATTGACACGTTCTATAAATGTGTATAACATGTTTAGCATGTCAAAAAGTTAACCATGCAAACTACATTGTTTTGTATGTTAGGAAGAAGGAATAGATCGTGTCATCAGAACAAAGGAAAAAAATGCTTATTTTAATGATTAATATTTTTATTGCTGTCGGCAGTTTTGGGATTATTATTCCGATTTTACCTGCTTATCTCCATTCAATTGGTGAAGGTGGAACAGCAGCTGGATTGATCATCGCAATATTTGCCGGTGCACAGCTTATCATGTCTCCTATTTCAGGGAAATGGGCAGATCAATATGGACGACGAATAATGATCATCGCTGGTTTAAGCGGTTTAACACTTTCCATGTTTATCTTTTATTTATCTGATTCTATTTGGGTCTTATATGGATCTCGTGTGATTGGTGGAATCGGTGCAGCACTTGTGATTCCTGCAATTTTCGCCTATGTTGCAGACATTACCTCAATGGAACAACGTGCGAAGGGGAACAGTTTTATTTCAGCGGCTATGTCACTAGGAATTGTTGTTGGTCCTGGTATTGGAGGATTTTTAGCTGAGTTTGGCTTAAAAGTTCCCCTCCTTGTTTCTGCATTGGTATCGTTAGCTTCCGTTATTTTTTCAGTTATCGTGTTAAAAGAAAGCAGTGAACGTGAAGAGAATCTAATGCAGGATGAAGAACCAGATCCTTTAGTTAAAAAACTAGCAAAATCAGTTCACAAGCCATATTTTATTCCACTAGTCATTACACTAATTATGAGTTTTGGATTAATGTCATATGAATCGGTGATCGGAATTTTCGTAGATAATCAATTCGGAGCAACTCCACAAGAAATCGCCATAATGATTACATCTACTGGAGTTATTAGCGTCATTGTACAACTTTTTGTTGTCGATAAACTTGTACGAAGACTCGGAGAAGGATCTGTTTTGAATATCTTTCTTGGAGTGGCGGCGTTTGGCTTTTTATTATCATTATTCGCCTCAAGCTATGCCCTATTTTTTTGCGTCACGCTACTTATATTTTTGGCGACTTCCATTTTACGACCTGTTCTTACCACGCTCGTATCCAAACTTGCAGGGAATGAACAAGGGTTTGCAATGGGGATGAATAATACTTACATGAGTATCGGCAACGTACTTGGACCAACACTCGCTGGTCTCTTATTCGATGTAAAAATCACCTATCCATTTGTACTCGGACTCATCATTCTGTCCATTACGATCTTTGTTTCTATGACATGGCAAAAAAAACAATCTAAAAAAATGCTACAAGTCGAGGTAGACCAGTTGTAAAATAAAAGATCATAAAAATAAAACACCTTCGTAAATGTTACACTCTAAACAAGTACATTTATCGGAGGTGTTTTTATTGAGATCTTTTTCTCACAAAGGAGATAAGTGCTTAAAAGGACTAATTACTAGGCGTTTATTATTGACTAATGCACTGTTCAAAAATTAGATGTTTTATTATTCAAGACCATTTCCATTTCGGGTTCTTGATTTCGATCTTTTTCATTTTCAGAAGCGTTCACATAAAGAGCAGCGGAAACATCTCCCATAACATTCGTAGCGGTACTAAACATGTTGAGAAAACGATCGATTCCTGCAATCAGTGCGATGCCTTCTAAAGGCAAATTAACAGAAGTTAGGACTAGTGATAGCATAATTATACCAGCACCCGGCACCCCGGCGGTTCCAATTGATCCTAGAGAAGAAATTAAAACAATAATTAATATTTGTGAAACAGTTAAGTCAATTCCGTAAAATTGTGCAGTAAACAGAGCTGCTATACTCAGATAAATAGATTGCCCGTCCATATTAATAGTCGCGCCTAACGGCAAAACGAAACCTGTGACCTTTTTTGATATGCCAAAATGATCTTCTGAATCTTTTATCGTAATTGGCAACGTACCAGAACTGCTTTGTGTACTGAAAGCTACTAGAGCCGCAGGGGCAATTCCTTTAAAAAATTTAAGCGGACTCGTTTTCCCTAGTGTTTTGACAGAAATAGAATAGACTACAACGATATGAATAATACATGCGGTTGCAACAGCCAAAAACAACTTACCCAAGGGGATTATAACAGAAAGACCATACTCTCCAATAATCGGAGCCAACAAGCCGAAAATGCCAAGTGGAACAATTTTCATAACAACACCCGTTATTTTATACATGACCTCCGCAAACCCTTCAAATAAACGGTATACAGGTTGTGCTTTTTCACCAGCCATTGTAATTCCTAGACCGATAAATATTGCAATGAATATCGTTTGCAAAATATCACCATCTGCTAAGCTAGCAATTGGATTGGTTGGAACAATATTTAATAGAATGTTAATAATACCTCCTGAATCCGTCACGTTAGGCACATCTCCAGTAGGGGTAATATTGATTCCTGAACCGGGTGAAAATAAGGTACCGATAGCTAAACCGATAAGAACGGCAACGATCGTTGTACTAAAATAATAAATAATTGTTTTCCCGCCCATTCTTCCTAGCGTTTTCATGCTTCCAGTGCTTGCTATTCCTACTACCAAAGTAGATAAAATCAAAGGTACAATAAGAAATGTAATCAGGCGTAAGAATAAGTCCCCAAGTGGCTGGACAATTTTAACGCTAGGTCCAAAAATGATACCTGCAATGACAGCGACAACAAAAGCGATCAATATCTGTGTAAGAAAACCGACTTTTCCGACTCTCCCCATTCGAAATTGCCTCCTTCAAATGATTTATCAATGGGGTAACTAGACTACCCTTTCTGAACACCTCTTTCCATTATGTATCTATATATCTTTTAGTAATGTGGGACGAACAGGTGATTGAGAACGCTGAAAGCTTGATTTCGCAGATTGTCCTATTTCAGACACTAAAATATCACGAATGATTTGCTGGCAAACACGACCTTGACAAGGTCCCATACTAGCTCGAGTGCGTTTCTTTACACCAGGGATGGATGTAGCACCTTCATATATAGACTTTTTGATATCTGATAAACAAACACTCTCACAGCGACAGATGATGAAGTCTTTCATGATATCTTCCCCTTCTCCTTTTGTATTTTTTTCCAATGGGAATTCATTTTATCTCGCCCTTCCTCAATATGGGGAAGAAATCGGATAGGAGACTGTTCACGTGCCAGTGTTACTTCTTTTATAGCCTGTTCCTCAGACATGAAGGTTTTCTTACCAAGTGATTGAGCGATGGATACTGCTGCGAGTTTTCCTTGTGCTATCGCGACCTTTGCACCTTCAATCCCTGTTATATTCCCTGCAACAAATAGGCTTTCCACAGGGGTCCGTAAGTTAGGCCCATGCACTGGAATAAGTCCTCCTAGTTCCGGTATATCTACAAGTGGACAGCCTGCTACTTGAGCAATATCTATTAAGGGGTATAACCCAGCAGAGAGACAGACTGCATCGACCTCCACCTGTTTAACGCTACCTTTGGGATCACCATTCACAGTAACAGATTGCATGATAACGCCCTCTACATTATTTTTACCTTCGATACTTACTACTGCTTTACGCATATGTACGGGTATTCCTTCAATTCTCAGTAAGTTGAAATGCAAAGCATGCGCCGCCAGTTTTCTTAATTTCCCTGATGCAAGCCTTCCCATTGTCCGAAGAAGAGGGTTGGGAGCAAGATCCGCCACTTCTGCCAGGCGACCAACACTATTGATTGGGGAGGAAAAATCACTGCTTATTGGTGATTTAGGAGGTAAAGCAACTCCTACCACATCAATGCCAGCCTGCTTCATTTCCATTACTACAGATAAAGCAAGCGGATCTGTACCAACGACCATTACCCTCTGACCTACTGCTACATGATGAACATTAGTAAATGTTTGAGCCGCACCAATGCTGAATACACCTGGTAGTGTCCATCCTGGCATAGGTAATGCCCTCTCTGCTGCACCTGTAGCCAACAACAACACTTGTGAAGTCAAAGACTTTTCTTTTGCCCCAGTTAGTTTAATATGCCACCCCTTATTTACAGTCCAAGCTGTAACACCACAAAAAATGTGAACCCCCAATACCTTTGCCTGTTCCACTAACCCTTGAGCAACTTTTTTTCCATCCCATTGTTTTTCATTTGGAGGAGCTTTTGGGTCATCATAAAGTTGGCCGAGTAGCCTCCCTCCTGGACGAAAATATTCATCTATGACAGCAACTGACAAACCACTTTTAGCTATTTCTATTGAGGCAGCAAGACCAGCTGGACCTGCACCAATAATGGATACATCTACGTTCATTTTCACTTCACCCCTATCTGCCAAGTTGGAACTGAAGATACCTTTGTTCCTTCGGTAAGCGGAGTTAGGCATGTGCGGACATTGGGTATTCCATCAACTTCAGCTCTACATTCATAACAGTGACCGATCCCACAAAAAACTCCTCGATACTCACCTGTAGTATCACAGAGTCGTAGAGCCCTTATTCCATTAGCTAATAATGCGGCAGCTATTGGCTCATATTCATTACCAATCAGTTGTTTTCCATTAAAGTAGAACGGCACCTCTTTTTCATTTTTTGATTCTTCCGAAAACTCCAGACGATAAGATGCACACAATGCTTATTCACTCCCTCTCATACAACGGATGTTTTTCTAAAACGATTCAGCGAAAAATGACTTATATCAAAACCAGGATCAAGTCCACATGCAACTTGGGCCATCACTTTCCCTGTTGCAGGAGCAAGGGCAATCCCATCACCTTCATGACCTGCTGAGAGGTATAAACCTGAAAAACCTTCTACTGGTCCCATAATAGGCATTCCATCCGGTGTGTAAGGACGAAGCCCTGCAAAAGTACGTAAAACCCTTACATTTTCTAGCTCAGGAAAAACTCGTACGGCCCCTTTTCCAATCGCACTAATTACTTCGGGTGTCGTTCTAAAATCGAAACCAACAAATTCACGGGATCCACCAATTAAAAGATTCCCGCTGTACGTTTGTCCAATCACTAGGCCAACTCCAGCAGGATTGTTGGGATCGATGGAATCAGTACCATTTCCCTTTTTAGCTGCAATATAAGCGGCATTCAATACAGTAGAATGGATAAAAGAAGGAATTTTCTCTGTGACCAAAATCTGACCACGTCGCGGAATAATTGGTAGATCTATTCCCAATGGCTTTAGCAGATAAGGAGTCCAGACACCAAGTGCTAATATAATTGCATCGGCGTATAGTTTTTCCCCAGAAACTTCAACCCCTAAAACACGATTACGTTCAGTAATGAGACTGGTAACCTTAACTCCTAGACGAATGCTGGCGCCTAATTTTTCAGCTGCTTTTGCCATGTTCAAGGAAACGTTTAGCGGATTTACCTTCGCATCATGGTCCCACCATGTGGACCCTAATATATTTTCAGATAAGCCAGGTTGTCGTTGTTGAGCTTCTTTCTTAGATAATAACTTCACGTCCATACCCGCTTCTTGCTGCTGAGCAACAAGCGTTGACATCATTTCCATTTCCTCTTCCGTTTCGATTAAAATCATTCCACCCTCTTTTTTATATTCCAGATCACATACCAATTCATTTTCAAGCTCTGCATAAATCTTTGAACTTTCAATCCCTAGGTCGAGAATCGGTCCAGGTTTCTTTGATTGCAACATAATCGCTTGATCACAGGATCCAGATGTACCTGAAGCAATATCTTTACCTTCTAATAAGGTAACGTCCGCTCCTAATTTGGATAAATAATAAGCTGTTGATGTTCCAATAATTCCACCACCGACGACGATCACACTATAGTTCACTTATTATACCTCCCTGTAAATAGTAAACTTTCAATCCTATAAAATTTTGATAGAAATAAATACCTATACAAAAGCGTCCCTAATTGTTATTTATATTAAAAATTTTTGGGAAGTCTTCTTGCTATTTCATGAACAAATGATCACTAAGTTGATAACGCTTACAAATTATAAGTGTAGTTAACGAAGAGCGTTGTGTACGTACTTAGTCAATGTAAGGATATCGAAAACGGGAAGTTGGGTAACTCTTTTTATATCCTCTATATAAGGGGTCAAGTTTGTACATTCAAGCACTATTGCTCTTATATCGTGATGGTTCTCAATCAGTGCCTTTGCTTGTTGAAGAACTTCTTGTTCTACTTGTTTAACATCCATTACTTCATTCCCTTCTATTATGGAACGGTTAAACTCACTCATATCATCCATCCCTTCAATTGCTAACGGAATGTCCTTCACTCCCGCACCCTCGAAATGTTTAAAAGTCAGTGTTTCCTTTCTAGCTGTCAATACGCCAATTTTTCCTTTTTGTCCAATTAAGTTATAGACAAAAGGAATTTGCATAAGACTGGATGAATAAAAAGGCACATTCACTTCTGTTTGAATTTGTTTTTGAAAGAGTGCCAAAAAGCCACAGCATGTTGTTATCGCTTGTACTCCTTGTTCCTCCAATTCCTTAGCCGCTTTTATGAACGGCTCTATTAATGTAACATCTCCTTCTTTTACAACTCTAACTACTGAAGCATCATTAACCACTTTATATTTAACAGGAAAAGGAAAGGTACTTGCATTCCCCATATCGCCATGTATTCTTGGGAATACGGTATCCAGCATCAATATTCCTATTTTTTCACCGTAAGTCACATAGCCACCTTTTATGACAGTCAATACTATTCCTCCCTTAGTTTTGCACATTTTCACACGGTTGAATAACAAGTTTATTACCCATAAACTCAATAAAACAGAAAACAAGAAAACAGAACGATCCTGATAAAGCAATTTTCATAGCCTTAACAAGATCGTTTTTAAAATGGTTAAACCCCAATGATATTTACAACAACTTTAGGGAGAATCGCTTTTTATCTCCAAAAAATATGTTGTGTTTCTCAGAATTAATATGTCAATGCAACTCTATCTTTCGGATCGATCTTACTATCATGTCTCCAATTAGTTACTGGGGGAACTATATCTGTAATCGGATCAATATGAATATCTAAAAATACAGGTGACACCTGTTCCATTGCCCATTTCAAGCCTTCTTCCAACTTATCATTACGATCTATTTTAAGACTCTTCAAACCGAACCCTTCAGCGATTTTAGCAGCGTCAATTTTGTCAAAATCAACCGCTATATATCGTTCTTCAAAGTATAACTGTTGAAGCTTTTTTATCCACCCATAACTATTGTTCTGGAAAATCATAAAAACGATTGGTAGACCAAGTCTTTTCGCTGTTTCTAATTCACCAACTGACATCGCAAAACTCCCGTCACCAAACATCGAGAATACTTTTGACTTCGGATTTGCAACTTTAGCTCCGATGGAAGCCGACAAAGCATATCCTAAGTTTCCATGGCCTCGATCGAATACAGTTTTTCTACCTGCTTTTTTTATTTTGAAGTTGGAAGCCATGTAAGGAGTTTGTGTTCCAGCATCAATCACAAAAATTGAATTCTCATCCGTATTCTTATCTAAAAGGTCTATGACCCTTGCTGGATTTACATTATTCGTTTCTTTTTCTACTTCGGTTACCACTCTTGAAAACTTTTCTTTGATTGCATCTTGATACCAAATATTCCACTCTTGAAATTTCTGAGTGACATCTATATTATTTTTCAAAATTTCTGAGTCAAGGGTTGCTAAAAAAGACTTGATGTCACACATAATTGCTACATCAGCCCGTATATTTAAATCCAACATTTCTTCACTAATATCAACTTGGATAACTTTAGGAGAATGACTAAAAATACCTTTGTTCATTGTTGTAACATTATTTAATTTGGATCCTAACACTAGAACAAAGTCAGCATTCTTCATTATGCTATTTGTTTCATCTGATGCTCCATTTACGCCAATCACCCCAATTGCATGCGGAGAAGTTTCTGCTAGACTTCCTTTCCCATTAATAGATGTTGCAACAGGCACTGTATATTTATTAGAGAAATGCTCAAGTTCATCATACGCCGCAGATAGGTGAACACCTCCACCCGCAAGAATCACTGGGCGTGAAGCTGTTGTTAACATTTTATATACTTTTTCAACATCTATCTGGTTAGGAAAACTTTTGAATGAAGTCTCTCTTCTGCTTTCCCCTAAAAAAGGAAAATCATGGTCCTCTTCAAGAATATTTTCAGGAATCGATATATGTACAGCTCCTGGTCTACCTCCAGTAGCCATTCTAAATGCCTTTCTTATTAATTGTGGAATATTCGAGGCTAATTTTATTCGAGTATTCCATTTCGTAATCGACTTTGTTAATTCTTCTTGTTTTAATTCTGTTAACGCTCCAGTTTCCTCACTAGCCATGGAAATATCAGATGAAAAACAGATTAAAGGGATAGAGGAAGAATTGGCTTCACTTATCCCTGGAACGGCATACAATATCCCTCCACCACTAGGTACATCGACTACCCCCGGTTTTCCAGTTACTCTCGCATAAGTATCAGCCATATAGGCGGCATGACGTTCATCACGGCAAACAATATGTTTTATTTGATCGCTATGGTTAGATAATGCATCATGAAAACACATACTAGTATCACCAGGCACACCAAAGATAACTTCCACATCATTTTCAATTAATAATTTAACAATAGCATCAGCAGATCTCATTACAAAAACCCCTTTCTTTGTAACAAAAATTCACATCTTGAAGAGTAACTATCATTTTCCGTATACTATTCTCTAACAAACTTTTAATCTTAATTACAACCTTTCTTATAAGAAAACACATTAAAGCACGTCTGTTGATTACCGTAAAAAAGAACTTCTATTCTGGTCATTGGACTATCGAGCATTTCACTCGCAAACAAGGACTATATTTTCGTAAGAGGTCATCAAGAAGAAATAACAACTGTTTGTCACTCGATTGCGGGACATTCACCGTTCGTATTCATTGAGTGGAAAAAACAGATCAACGGTGGAAAGGACTTCATGTGCAGCTTGGAAAGGTACAGTTTCTAACAAAGCATCGATTTCATGTCCTTTCCCTTATTGGATTGGTATGGGCACGTGATGGACGTCGCGACAAATTAAAAGATGTTTCAGCAGAAACGTTGACGATAAGAACAGATCCAGAAGGGACATCGAATCGTTTTTCCCATGGATCAAACACTATTTGATCCTGTGAAGAAAAAGTCGATCGACCTCAGTTGTTCCGGTCTTTTTTTCGATGTTTCTTGCATAACACACTGCCATTAGCGTGGGGGAATGATTTGGATGGATTCTTTTACCGGTTAAAATAAGAGCTTCTTTGGGTTAATCAACAGACGTGACATGAAATATATTTTCAGGATTATTTTACAACATATATTATTTAATTTCAATGAATTTTCGGAATTTTTACACTTAATTTTAAAGTACTACTTCAATTTTATTAACTCTATTGTATTTTATTCTCATAAAAATTAATTCGTACAAAACACCGATTTCGCATCGTTCCCCTTCAGTATTTTCTTCCTCCTTATTTTTTATAAACACTATTATGACCTCGATTCATTTAGAGAAAATATATAAATAAGTTGATCAAGAACAAAAATGAAGTATAATTTAAATAATTGAAATAATTGAATAATAGAATTATCAACAATATTACGAAAATCTCGGTATGAAAACAAATTTTGTCATAGAATTTGTACGATATAAGATTTATAGAAATGGCTAAAAAGGGGGAATGTATATGGATAAAATAGGGGATTTGATCAAACAGCTTCGAATTGAGAGAAAAATGACATTAAAGCAGGTTTCTGAAAAAACAGGCCTTTCTATTAGTTTCTTGTCTCAAGTAGAACTATCCAAATCAAGCATAACTTTGCAATCTCTTTCCAAAATCTCTGATGCTCTAGGGGTAAGTCGAAGCTATTTCTTTACAGAACAATATCAACCCACTGAGATATTTCGTAGTAAAAATGAAAGTGAAATAAATTTTCGGAAATCAAATTTTACTTATCAAAGTCTTTCAGGAAATGTCTCAAATCCAGTATTTGAACCCATGTTCGTTATATTACTTCCGGATAAAGAGAATGTTACAATCAACACCCATGGTGGACAAGAATTTGTATATGTTTTAGAAGGTACTCTAACTGTGCTTATCGGGGAAACAGAAACAGAGCTCGAAAACGGGGATAGTTTCCATATAGATTCTTCTAAACCTCATACTTGGTTTAATCGTACCTCAGAACCAGTAAAACTTTTGTATGTGTACTCTCACTAATCTGGAACTAAATACAAGTTATTACTTTATTATGCCATCGCACCCTCTCATGTCTCTTGGCATCAACGTGCATACATTCCTTCGTTTAGTCTAGTCATAAGCACGAGGCTAGCGAAAGCTCTTTTTTAGGTACCTCAAAACCGAATGCTGATTATTGTGCTCATTTCTCCATCCCATTCTCATGAACACTTTGATGCACACCACTTTTGGTCTTCGTTCATCGTCTATGTATCAGTCACTCTTTTGAAAAAAACACCAAATAATAATATGATTTTTGTTAAAATTTTGGTAGAGTATATTTAAGGGAGTTGGTTTAATATGCCAATCTGTCAAAATTGTAGCTACAAGTGGAGATGGAAAGAAGCTTTTGTAAAAATTTTTTCGTTTAAAAGAAAGTTAAGATGTCCCTCCTGTGAGTCACCTCAATACATTTCAAAAAAATCAAGAAACCTATTAAGTCTTTTTGCATTTATCCCCATGCTTTGGTTACCACTAGTATCATTTAGTGTATCCATCGGTAACATCTTGGCTTTAGAATTCGTTTCATATATTTTAGTGCTTATTTTGATGCCATTTCTATTTAAACTGAGTACCAATGATGAACCGATGTGGTAGTCCCTCTTCAACTTCCTGATGCTTTTGTTGCACAGAACGAATGTGAAAATAATTGATTTGGCCCCCAAGAGCTTTTCTATGTCTCCATTTAATTGCAACTCCTTTAATTGACTAACGTTTTACACTAAGCGTTTGCTTGCATCAAAAAATCCGATTACCTATAGCTTAGGAAAATCAGTTTACTTTTTTGAACAAGAGATTATGGAGGAGGATGAAAATGACAACAGAAAAAATCCCTACAAACCTTGATCCGCGCCTGCAAAAAGCCATTGTAAAAAGTCAGCAGAGAGAACTCAACACCTTAGATGAATCCGTTAAAGAGGAAAAGCTAATTTCAGTTATCGCCAAAATTACGGATATTGATATCTTTTGTGCTATCCCCGGTGTTCACCACGAAAACGATATCACTATAGCGCCGGATAAGTCTGGGCGAATCGTAACAGCAAAAGTCTCCGTGTCTGAATTGGAGAAAGTTCGACAATCGCCAGTCGTGCTGAGCTTAAAGGGAGCTCAACCGTTAAAACCGTTACTTAAAGATACCAATAAAGAAATTGACGTACCCCCTCTTATTGGAGCTGAAATTGAAGGAGGGAAAGGAGTAATCGTTGGAATAGTTGATCATGGTTGCGATTTCGTTCATAAGAATTTTCGTCGAGACGATGGTTCGACTAGATTGCTTGCTCTTTTTGATCAGAGAAATGACAAGGTCTACAGTAAAGAGGAAATCAATGAATCTCTCCAGACTGATAATCCCTATAACACCCTAGGGTACAATGTTAATACTCGGGCACACGGTACTCATGTAATGGATATTGCTGCTGGAAATGGACTTGGTACCCGTGTGAAGGGTGTAGCCTCCAATGCAGACTTAATTTTTGTCGAACCTTTTTACTGGGATATTGCCGACGGTGATTTAGGTAATTTCGGCGACTCCAGCAATCTTCTTGAAGCCATTAAGTTTATTTTCGAACAAGCGGGAGATCAGCCTTGCGTGGTTAACATTAGCCTTGGAACAAATGGTGGTTCCCATGATGGAACTTCACTCGTTGAGCAAGGAATCGACGGTTTGATCATTGATAAACCTAATAGGGCAGTAGTCATCGCAGCTGGTAATTCCTATGATGATAACATCCACGCCACTGGTTCTATACCACAAGGAGGTTACATCGATCTACATTGGGATATGTCAGAGGGGGACTTCACGCGTAACGAACTTGAAGTATGGTACGACGGTAAAGATGAGTTCCACCTTGAGATTATAAACCCGGAAAACGAGAGTATCTGCAATATAGGACTTAAAGAGAATTTTTTAAATCAGAAGATTTACGCTACCCAAGTTCAACATGATGATGACAATGGGGACAATGTAGCTATGGTTTTTTACCCTCTTGAAAGGCGTGTATCTCCGGGTACCTGGACCATTCGCCTTCATGGAGTTAGGGTGACAAATGGAAAGTTCCATGCATGGATTGAGCGAGATAATCACCTGCGTGGAGTACAGTCCAAATTTGCGCCGCCGAATGACAACACACATACGTTGGGTTCCGTTTGCTGTGGACATAAGAGCATTGTGGTTGGCTCGTATGATGCTAAATCTTCTGATACCCCTATTTCATTTTTTTCGAGTGCTGGACCAACACGTGACGGCCGCCAAAAGCCCGAAATAAGTGCGCCAGGTGGGAGTCCGCCAATTGGAGTGCAAGCTGCGTCTTCTCGTACACTCGACAAAACCATTGGAATGTCAGGAACTAGTATGGCAGCGCCGGCAGTAACAGGTGTCATCGCGCTGATGCTATCAGAAGCTAAAGCTCATGGCCTAACGCTTACCATAGATCAGATACGTAATATACTAGAGGAGACGGCAAGATATCATCACCCAGTTGGAGAAGAATGGGACAACAGATATGGTCATGGACGGATAGACGCTAGAGCAGCCATAGCAGCGGTAACAGCAATGGTTGAGGACTCAGAGAACAATGATGTTGGTCAACCCGATTTGCTGCTTAAAGAAAAGTAAGTTTCATATATTTTGATGTCATTCCTATATAAACTGAGTAACAATGATGAGCCGATGTGGTAGTCTTTCTTCATGCTTTTGTTGCACAGAACGAATGTAAAAATAATTGATAAAAACGCTTGGATTCCTCCAAGCGTTTTTGTCTATACTAAAACCTTTACTTTAAGAACTTCACACAAACAGGATCTGGAACTTGAATCACTGAATCCGTCTCAGTGAGCTTACCTGTCTCGGCATCTCGTTTAAATAACACCACGTTACCACTTTCTTGATTTGTTGCAATAAGGAATTTCTCACTTGGATCTAGGACAAAGTCACGCGGCCAGTTTCCGCCTGTATTAGCATATTCTACTAGCTCAAGCTCGTTTGTCACCTGATCAACTTTATATACGACAATTGAATCGTGGCCTCTGTTCCCGGCGTAAACAAAGCGACCATCTGACGAAATGTGGATGGCACTTCCTTGGCTATTGTCCTTAAAATCATCAGGTATAGCTGTGATTGATTTAATTATGTCAAATGAACCATTCACTTCATTATAACGAAGTACCAATACTTCATTACTAAGTTCAGTCATAGCATAGGCATGAAGGCCTTGAGGGTGGAAGGCTACATGTCTTGGTCCTGAACCAGGAGGTGTTGCTCGACGTTGTACATCATTTAGATTTCCTTCTTTATATTCATATGTCACGATTTCGTCTGTTCCAAGGTCAACGCCTACTAGAAATTTTCCGTCTGGTGTAAAACCGCTAAAGTGCATATGTGGTGCTTCTTGACGATCTTTATTAGGCCCATTCCCAACCTGTTGTGCAACTGATAACTGTTCCAACAGCCTCCCTGTATCTGGGTCCACTTTATATAGCACTACAGTACCATCATGGTAATACGCAGCTGCTGCATATTGATTGGTAGGGTCGATGCTCACATGACATGGCGAACTCTCTTTATTTGATATGCTGTTGATGAGCGTTAATTCACCTGTCACTTTATTCACCTCATAAGCAGTTAGACCTCCTGGAGAAACTGCATAGGCAAAGCGTTCATTATCACTAATCGTTACGTATGTTGGGTTAATCAATGGAGCGGCTACCTCAGCTCGGGCAAGTTCTCCCTTTTCTGTATCTAGTGTAAAAGAATAGACTCCTTCGCTCGTACCTTTTGTATATGTTCCTATGTAACCAGTGAACATTGTTTTCGTCAATTTTGTTTGCTCCCTTCTAGAACTCTTCATTTAACTATGTACCAATATAAATCATTGTAAAACGCCTAATTCTTGAACTACTCCACTTAGCGACTTCTGGAAGAAAAAACGTTATATTTCGAATCGCTCCAACAGAAGAACAACAAATATTGGCCATAAACCTTCTGCTACACACGTTTCGTCTTGAACCGTCTCTAAAAGAATGAAACGATGATTCTGACGATAACCACGAACATTTGTTTCTATTTTCATTATAATCAATTTATAGTTAACATTCTATATTTAATTACTTCAAAAAACAAAAAGGACGGTTCTTCCCCAGCTACACTTCGTTTAGAGGTGGCGTCTTCAAGTCATTAAAAAAGCAATGAGTGGAATCGTAGCTAAACTAAGTAAGGTTGAAGAAAAAATCGTCACAACAGCCGTGTCTTCTTCTTCCGTGTAGCGTGAAAATAAAACCGCGATGACCATAGCAGTTGGCATAGCTGTTTGAAGAACAATCATATTTGCAATCCAACCATCGAATGAAAAAACATTAAATATAACCATTACAGTTAATGGGATGACAAGCAGACGAAATGATAGCGGAAACCATACCTCTGGAAAAAACACTTTTCTTTTTTTCTTGAACAATGGCGGTAGCAACATTCCGACATACAACATCGCCATTGGAGCTGCTAACCCAGCTAGCATGCTCGTAAGTTGAATGACCATTTGTGGAGGTTCGAAGCCAGTGACAGCAACCAATATCCCAAGCAGGATAGCCATAATTGGAATGTTGATCACTGCTTTTAGTTGTCGGAATTGAAACTTACCTTCAATTTGAAGTATGTATAAAACGACTGTGTACACGATAACACTTAGACCAGCATCAAATATTGCAGCTAAAAATCCTCCCTCAGCACCAAAAATTGTTGCGGCTAAAGGTATTCCAATAAATCCAGTATTACCTAGAGCGCCAAGGATCATCATCTTAACAGCAAAAGTAGACTTAAAACGGAAAATTCTCGCAAACAAACCGACCATGCCAAGGGCCAGTAGATGATAGGCAAGTGAAATGCCAAATACCATCGCAGCGAGTGATAAAGTTTGTCCCGTCATCTCTACGCTAAAGACCCCATTTAAAATAACAGCTGGTACGGCTACGTTCAAAATAATTAAAATGAGGGTATATTTTACTTCCCTCGTCACATCTACACGATAGGCAAAAAATGTACCGATCGCGATCATAATCCCCATTACGCTAATGGTGGATAGGACGATTTGTATGTCCATAGGCAAAGACCCTTTCAAGAAACAATTTTTTCAATCGTACTTCATCAGTGCGGCATTGTCTAGATTGATCTTAATTAAAGGAAAACTGATCTTGAAAGTATATTTTAAATTGAAGGTTTTTTATCTTTTTAAATGGGAATACAGATGTAAGAGTAACCAATTAATTCCCTCTGTATTGTTCATGTGATAGTCTAAGATTAAAGGATATGTGGACATTTTTCGGTCCTTGTTAAAGGATCGGTTTAACATCAGGACTAAATACGCCCGTTCAAACTATGTCAAAAGTAAACATTTGAGGTGCAAACACATTTGTCCAAGACAAGAAATTTCACAGCCATTTTCATTATTTTTTTGGTCCTCATAGGACTTGGTATATGGATTGATCATGAAAAGGACCGGCGTGAAGAATTACAAAACGTTCCAATACCAACAGACCTTCACCCGATTGTCCAAGAAAAACAAGATGAACTAATCGAACAAGCTGCTTCACTTGGAATAACCGTTGTCATCACAGAGGGATTCCGATCAGTAGAAGAACAGGATGCCCTCTATGCCATTGGAAGAACCACCGAGGGGAATATTGTCACTTATGCAGAAGGTGGAGAATCCTATCATAACTTTGGATTAGCGATCGATTTTGCTCTTAGAACGAATGATGGAAGCATTATTTGGGATATGGAGTACGACGGGAACGACAACAATCAATCCGATTGGATGGAAGTCGTCGAGATTGCAAAAGAACTTGGATTTTCGTGGGGAGGCGATTGGCCCGGTTTTAAAGATTACCCTCATTTTGAAATGAGGTTTGGGCTATCCATACATGAACTACAGCGGGGGGAACGACCTGATCTTGAGGAGTGATGGAAAAGGAGCGTAATTGCTCCTTTTTTATTTTTCATCTTCATTAAGCTTAACCTTTAAAAATGAATATCCACTTTCCGCATGAATGCCTTCAAAGTGTAGTGGAATACGTTTACTAAAATTCGGACCGTTTACAACTACGGTATGAAATTCACCTTCTTCACCACATGCATCAATATCGAATTGTTCGATTTCTTCTATTACTTTTTTGGAGAGCGTTTTTCCAAGAAATGATTGGGGAAGTTTTTCATCCTTCACCACAATAATGACACACTCAAACCCATGTAATAAAAGTTCATCCAGGACCGCTCGTCTCTCCATTTTCCACAGAGGATGATATGGAGTGATCGCTACTTTAGAGCAAGTAGTTTCAACCCATTCCAAATGTGGCTCAAGATCAATATCACCAAAGACACCATGTGTAATGCCCTCTCTTTTCAAACCCTGAAGCACCTCTAAAAAAGCATTTTCATACTGATCCCACGACGCTCCCTTTATGATAAGTGGTACACCAATCGCTTCTGCTTGAGCCTCTAGCACCTCAATAGGTAGCGCATGAGATCTTGAGCGCTCTTCGTTTTCTTCAAACATGGTTACGAGTTTTACAGGATGACCACCTTGTTGACATGCTTTGAAAAATGCCAACGTCGAATCTTTGCCACCACTCCAAGAACTAAAAAATGGCTGTTGATCAATCATCTAATCATCCTTTTCAAATAAAAATATGAAGCTGTCTTTCATTATTTTATCAGACAAAGTAGATCTTCAACCTTATCAATTTTATAGTCAGCTTTTTGCCATTCCTCTTGGTCACCAAAACCATAGGTACAAATTACAGATGGGATATTATGTTCTCGTGCAGCTTCTATATCAGAATATCGATCACCAATCATATAAACATTTTCCTTAAGGAAATGATGATCAAAGTGAGCTGTCAAAATGTCTGCCTTCTTTTCTCCATTGATTGTCCCAAGACAAATTGGATGGGTGAAATAATGACGAATATTTTGTGAATCTAGCATCATATTCAAATAATGAATACCACAATTTGATGCTGTTGTTAAGATGTGTCCTTGTTCTTTTAGTTTAGCTAGTGTTTCACGAACACCCGGGAACAAAAGATCATTTCCTTTTACTAATTGATCTAAAAATGTGCTTCTTCTCGAACGAATCCTTGTTATATCTTGAGCCGAAGCACCCGGAGCAACCTTTGCCCAATAGTCTCCATTCGCTAACCCATAAGCGGATTGAACCAATTCTCTTGTAGGTTCTTCAATATGAGGCATACCCTCTATCGCTAAATGAATCGCCTCTGTATCATAGTCCGTTGAATCCACTAACGTCCCGTCTAAATCTAATATTAATAAAGCCATGTAGCCCCCTCCTCCTCTTGATATGCAATTCTGTGGTGCTTTTATCGCTTGATCCGGTTTACAATGAATTCGAAACAATAGTTTCAGAGTATTCCTTTTATTATGACATATTAATGAAAGAATTAAAAATTAAAGATATTTAAAATGAAAGATCGTTTGAAATTTGCTTTCAATCCTCTGTAAAAACCACTACCTTATAGTCAGGGTTATTGTCCATTCCGCGAAGTTTGAAGAATCACCAATCAAATTGATCATTTTTTCAGAAAAAAACTAGTTAAATGTAGTCACTTTGGTTATCGTGTGTAGGATTTGAGCTTGTTACAATAATACACAATAGAAAGGAGTGGCCTAGATGAATATTGTCATTGCGCCTGATTCATTCAAAGGAAGCTTATGTGCAACTGAGGCTGCTGAGGCCATGCAACGAGGTTTTGAAGCGATTTTTGAAAACGCTGTCTTTTCGGTTTTCCCAATGGCTGACGGTGGTGAAGGCACGCTGCAATCATTTTCCTATAAAAAACAAGTTCCCATACAACACCATACTGTTCGCAATGCTTACGGACAAAACAAGGAAGCATCCGTCTTGATTCACAAGGAACAAGCGATCATTGAAACAGCTTCGATTGTTGGACTAACTGACTACTCCGTTGATCAACTATCACCTCATATGAGCACGACCTTCGGAGTGGGCGAAATGATCTCTCACGCGCTGGATCAAGGGTGTAAAAAGATCATTGTTGGGTTAGGTGGTAGTGCCACCAATGACGGTGGTGCTGGCATGCTTGAAGCATTAGGCGTTCATTTTTGGAAGGGTTCTACCAAACTATCAGATATACGTGCACAAGACCTTGCTACTATTGAATCAATTGATATTTCTACACTCGACCCTCGTTTGTCAGAGGTTGATATTTTAATTGCATCTGACGTAAATAACGGATTAACGGGACCTCAAGGAGCAACTGCCGTTTTTGGACCTCAAAAAGGCGTTCTAGCCAATCAAGTAGAGACTCTTGATCAAGCTCTTTCTAACTATGGTGAACGACTTGCTTCCCATTTGATCGATCAACCAGGTGCTGGGGCCGCTGGTGGACTCGGGTTTGCTTTATTATCCATTGGTGGACGGTTTGAACAAGGCGCAAAGGTCATTGCTGAAGCTCTGATGCTGCCTGAAGCAATAAAAAAGGCTGATCTCATCATAACAGGCGAAGGGAAAACAGATTTCCAAACGGCTTTTGGCAAGGTTCCACATTTTGTGGCGTCACAAGCAAAGGAATCAAATAAACCAGTCATTTTGATTTCTGGAAGCTTGGATACAGAGATGGATGCAGTTGATGATTTATTTTCAGCATCGTTTTCAATTATGTATGGCCCATGTACTTTAAACTATGCAATGGAACATGCCGCTTTTCTAACTGAAGCTAGGAGTAAAGAAATAGCTAAATTAGTCGCACTATTAATTTAGTAAATAGAAGGAGTGTTTGTAGATGTTAGAAGGTCCAATGTTAATTTTTGTACTGATTCTTTCTGTCTTATCCATTATTTTTGCAACTGCTAAGCTACACCTCCACCCCTTTCTAGCTTTAATGTTCGCTTCTTTCCTAGCTGGATTTATGGCTCTAATGCCGTTCGATATGATTGTGGAGTCAATCAACAGTGGTTTTGGCGGTTTAATGAGCGGTATTGGGATCGTCATCGTAGCTGGAACAATCATCGGTACAATTCTTGAAAAATCTGGAGCTGCACTTAAAATGGCTGAAGTCATTATTCGAAGAATTGGTGATACACGTCCTCAGCTCGCGATGTCACTTATTGGAGCAATCGTCAGTATTCCTGTCTTTTGTGATTCAGGATATGTGATATTATCAAGTCTGAAAAAAGCCATGGCTCGTCGGGCAAATGTCGCGTTAGCATCTATGGCTGTCGCTTTATCAACAGGTCTTTATGCCACCCATACTCTCGTTCCTCCTACACCTGGTCCGATTGCCGCAGCTGGTAATATTGGCGCTGAAGGGTATCTAGGAACGATCATTTTTGTCGGTTTCATTGTTGCAATCCCAACCATTGCAGCTGGCTATTTTTGGGCCACACGTGTCGCTTCAAAAATTAAAATTGTCGGTGAAGAGCATAATATTTCATATGATGATGTGCTAAAAGAGTTTGGCGAGCTTCCTCCCACTTGGAAAGCTTTCGCACCCATTTTAGCTCCCATTGGCTTAATTGCCATTTCTTCTATCATTTCAATCACACAATATGATGGATTTGGCAGTACTTTCTTTACTTTCCTAGGTGCTCCTATGGTTGCCCTTTTTGTAGGTGTATTGTTTAGTTTCTTACTTCTTCCTGCTTTTAATGAAACGACATTAAATGGATGGGTTGGAGAAGGCTTGAAAGCCGCTGCCCCTATTTTATTAATCACTGCAGCAGGTGGATCATTTGGTCGTGTCCTTACCAATACACCACTATCTGACTTTATTGAAGGCTTTGTAACAGCAAGTAGTTTCAATGGTGCATTTGTTCTGCTGATACCATTTTTAATTGCGGCAGCGTTAAAAACAGCCCAAGGCTCTTCCACTGCGGCACTTGTTGTGACATCTGCTTTGATCGCACCACTCTTGCCATCACTAGGGGTTGAATCACCATTGCAACTTGCCTTAACGGTTATAGCGATTGGAGCAGGAGCAATGACGGTATCACATGTGAATGATAGCTACTTCTGGGTTGTCACTCAACTTAGCGGAATGGAAGTAACCGATGCATACAAGGCTCAAACAATGGCAACACTTGTCCAGGGATTGACAGCGTTTACAACTACGTTTATCCTTTACTTACTATTAGCATAGGTAAGATAAAAAGGATGAGTACCATGTTATTCACACCAACAATCGCTAGAAAGATCGTATTAGAAACGATGGCCATCATACCTTATAATATAAATATTTTTGACCACGCAGGCAGAATCATCGCCAGTGGAGATGCTAAGCGCCTTGATCAGCTTCATCAAGGCGCTCTTGTCGTGCTTGAAACAAAGCAAACCTTTGAAGTGACAGATGAGTCATTGCTCGGGGCTCAAAAAGGGATCAACATGCCGATCATCGTTAATCATACGCTCCTTGGCGTAGTGGGCATTACCGGTGAGGTAAATGAAGTGCGTCCCTTCGCAACAATGGTAAAGTCGCATATTGAACTTTTTCTCAAGCAGCAAGTATTATTACAAGAGCTTGAACGTCAAAAAAGAGCACAAGATTATTTTTTCATAGATTTGTTCTCAGAGAAAATGACGATTGAACAAGCTTTATCTCGAACAGAGCTCTTATCCTTGCCTCTTAAACAAAAGCTTTATTTAATGGTTTTTTCCTGTGCATCCCCCAAAGAACTCGACAAAATCACCCGTTTTTTGAGCAACGCCCCTTCTTGTATAGTCATTGCACAGACGCAATTAAATGAAGGAATCATGTTAGTGAATCATCCCGTTCATTCTTTTACTCAATTGGCCAATGAAGAACAGGTCTATTTTTCTTCCAGTACGGAGTTGATTGATCTACATGAATACAAAGAACATTACGAGCTATGTAAAACACTCCTTCTAATTGGAAAAAGAACGAACCGTTTTTTCAACACGCCTTCCGTATTAGATGTTGATAGCTTACTCGGACATACGGATCCATTCCTTAAAAAACTCTTTCTTAGAAACACACTCGCCAATCTTCTTGACTATTCAGTTTTAATTGTTACGCTGAAGGCTTTCTTTGATTTTGATTTAAATATTTCTAAAACAGCTTCAGCACTCTTGATTCAACGTGCGACGGTTGTTGCTCATTTGGATAAAATCAAGTCCTTAACAGACCTCGATCCTAAAAAAGCGAAAGATTGTTTTCGGTTAATAAGTGCTTTGAATCTTTATGAGCAAATCGAACGATCGTAGGAAATGAGTGCAGATGCGATGATTATGTAGGTGCAGTTCCGATATGGGCGTAGTCACTAAATTAGTTTTATTTCATACTATACATCATTGTATATTGAATTTCTTAAAGAAGGGAGATGGAAGTAGATGCCAGCATCATACATGGATTACACTAGTCCCAATGTCCAATATTTTTCCGATGTTAATAAAAATAGATTAATTACCCGTAACTCACAAAACTTTGTTAACCGGTTAGGTAGAGATGTTCTAAACACACTTGGAGAGGTGTCATTACTTGATATTTATTTAAGTCAGGGTCGTGTAGTTGAACCACATTATCATCAAAATGCTGCTGAGATTGTTTATTGTATTTCAGGATCGGCAGTAGTTTCCTTAATTAATCCTTTCAATAATGAAGTGACGAATATTCCTATTACTCCTGGCCAAGTGGCAAATATACCTCAAGGCTGGTGGCATTGGCAAATCGCCTCAGAAGATCATACCCATTTACTTGCTATTTTCGATGCCCCGTATCCAGAATATATTTTCGGATCTGATATTCTTACAAAAACACCAATAGAAGTCCTTGCACATACCTATTGTTTGGACCCTGAAAAATTAAGAAGAACTCTTGCTCCATTAAAAAATGAAACGATTGTTATCGGACCAACTGATGAGTGTGTAGAAAAAAATCATCAAAAGAAACAAGGTTATTCTAACGCTTCTCATTCCAATATGCCAAGGTACTCAAACCCTATGTCACAAAACGCACCTCATTATTCTCACCCTAATTATAATTATGGCTATCAATACTAATAAGTGAACCTCCCCCAGATGAAGATAATATCAAGCTGTTGGGATAGAAAAAGTGAGATAAACCAAAATTTCGAATAATAAAATTTTTCACCAACACGCCACCAGAAGTATTAGTAAGGTTTATACCATCATCTTCCAAATCAGTTCCATCTAATACAGGTTTAACCGTTCGTTCGGTAATGGGAGTTTCAATATCGAAGAATAATAAATTCAAAGGGAATAAATGTGGACACTAGTGACCCCGCCGGTATTTGTAATTGATCACTCTTAGCATCCTTCGGCGTGCTTTTTTTATTACACACTCCCCCCTAGGTGAGAGATTAGCTTCCTAGGGGGGTTAGTTTGATCTGTATGAGAATTACATCGAAATAGATGATTAGTTACTTCCAATCTCTGAAAAGACTCCACGAATCGTCATAGAAACAATCGTGGACAATGAACGTCATGTGGGGAAAGTTCTTGACCTAATTTCCCTACAAACAAAAGTGTTTCCTAAAGACCATTTTTTAACGTACACTAATAAAGGGAAATGAGTAATGAGATGGAGGATAATCATGGTAAACATAAGAGAAGCACTTCTTTCAGATGTTCCTGCGATAACAAAAATATATAATGATGCCATTTTACATACAGTGGCAACGTTTGATTTGGTCGAGCAACCACTAGCAGAGCGAATGGTTTGGTTTGAAAAGTATGGAGGGAAATACCCATTAATTGTTGCTGAGATCAATGGAGAAGTGGCAGGGTACAGTTGCTTAAATCCATTCAGAGACAAGGATGCTTACGAAGATACGACGGAATTGTCGATCTACATCTCCCCAGCTTTTCAAGGTAAAGGCGTGGGTAAGAAATTGATGGAAGAAATTATCCAACACGCTAGATCTTTAGGTTATCACGTAATGATTGGTGGAATTACTGGTGGAAATGAAGCAAGCGTAAAACTTCACGAACGATTTGGTTTTGAATTTGCAGGTTGTTTTAAAGAAGTTGGTTATAAATTTGACCAGTGGCAGGACGTGCACTTTTATCAATTGATTATTAAGGATTAAGTCGCAAAGGCGTTTGAGAATTTTTCAAGCACCTTTTTTATTCCTAACTTGTATGTATCTTGGCATAGACAACCACTGAATAGCGAAAAAAAAGAAACTGCCAAAGACAGTTCCTTCACACTACTTTCACGTTATATTCTTCAAACCATGTGTTTAACTGAACGAGATGAGCAATCAATTGAGGACCTGACATGAGTTGACCAAACCACGGTCCTTTAAATGAAGATCCGTTTGATTGGACTAATTCCTCTAGTTTTTCTTTTGATAAAAATTCAAGAATTGGCGATGAAGGTCGTTGAATCACATCTTGAAGCATTGATTTTACTGCACGTGTATAGGCTGGGTGATACGTTTTAGGATACGGGCTCTTTTTGCGGTAAAGAATTTCAAGTGGCAAAACACCTTCTAACGCTTTACGTAAAATTCCTTTTTCTTGACCATGTAACCTCTTCATGTTCCACGGAATGTTCCATGCATATTCAACAAGTCGATGGTCAGCAAATGGCACACGGACTTCTAGACTTGCTCCCATACTCATACGATCCTTACGATCCAAAAGAGTCGTCATAAAGCTTACCATGTTGATGTATGACATTTCTCTTCGCTTAGCTTCTTCTTGCGTTTCACCATCTAAATACGGTGTTTCTGCAACCATTTCTCTATAACGATCTTGCACATAATCGCTTAAACGAAGTTTTTTCTTCCACTCCGGATTCAGTAATGTCTCCCTTTCAGCTTGAGATCTCATCCATGGGAAATTACCAGCATTTAAGAGCTCCTCTTTATAAAACCACGGATACCCACCAAAAATTTCATCTGCACATTCTCCAGATAACCCAACAGTGAAATCTTTTTTTATTTGCTCACAAAACCATAGAAGGGAAGAATCCACATCCGCCATTCCTGGTAAATCCCGCATTCTCATTGCATCATTCAAACGATGTGCGAGCTCTTCGTTATCCATGACAGAGGTGTGATGCGAAGAACGTAAATAATGTTGCATTAACTGGATGGCAGGTGCATCCTCTTTCGGTTGAAATGCGCTTGCTTTAAAATAATGACTATTTTGCTCGTAGTCAATCGAGTACGTATGGAGCTCTCCCCTACCCTCATTTCTCATATAATCTGACGCAAAGGAGCTGATTGCACTGGAATCTACTCCACCAGATAAAAAAGTACAAACCGGAACATCTGCCACTAATTGCCTCTCAACGGCATCTTTCAATAAATAGCGTACATGCTGGGCTGTTTCATTAAGTGAGTCGTTATGGGGCCTACTTTTTACATTCCAATAACGCCACACCTTTAATCCATTTCGATTAAAAATCATCGCATGAGCTGGACGTAATTCTTTTACTTCTTTAAAAACGCCATGCCCGGGTGTGCGAGCGGGACCGATTCCGAAAATTTCTTGTAAACCTTCAATATCGACCTCTGTCTTTACTTCAGTATGAGCAAGAATCGCCTTCAACTCAGAGGCAAAAATCAACGAACCTTGTTCTTGTCGATAAAAAAGCGGTTTTACACCAAGCCGATCTCTCGCTATAAACAATTGTTCTTTTGAATGATCCCAAATCGCAAAAGCAAAAATTCCGTTAAAATGATCAACACACTGCTCTTCCCACTCCATATACGCTGTCAGTAAGACCTCTGTATCTGAATGTGATTTGAATGTGTGACCTCTCTTAAGTAATTCTGCACGAATCTCTTCCGTATTGTATAGTTCTCCGTTATAAACCAATGTATAGTCTCGATCATGAATGTTTTTAGTCATTGGCTGGCCACCACCAGAAGGATCCACTACAACGAGTCTTGTATGACCGAGTAGTGCATGAGGTGTGCCCTTTATATTAGACGCATCAGGTCCCCGCTTTTCAAGTGTTTGCGTCATTTTTTTCATTAGGGGTTCTTCATTTGAAAGATCTTGCTTCCAGTCAATCCAACCAGTAATTCCACACATGGGCGAACACCCTTTCTTTTTGATCATCAACTATATATATGCATGAAGCAGTGATTTATGTGACTAAGTGAAAACGGCAAGAAAGAGTTGATATGATTCGCTTTGGGTGAATGAAGTAGAATGAAGTCATAACTAAATCGACTGGTTCAAATACAAAAAGATCTGGCACTTATTCGCACCAGACCCTCTTTTCTAAACACATTTTTAGCTTGCTGTGGGTTGCGCATGCCTCTATACCATGAGGTGGTTAACATCAAGCGCCTCCCTCCTGTTTTAACATGATTACTTTTTGGATACCTTTCTCTTCAATGCCACTAATCGATGCCATTCTTCATCCAGCTCTTTCGTTGGTTCAAGACTAAGCTTACTGAGAACTTCCGATAGTTTCGTCTCAATTACGAGTAACTCATCTTCCTGATCATCACGCTCAGGAAGATGAGTATGACGAGTAAATACTTGATAATCTCCTTCAAAAACGCTAAGCTTTCCATCTTTAATTTCCACCACTCTTGTTGCCACGTTGTCGATCAAACGCCGATCATGTGACACAAAAATGACGGTCCCTTTGTAATCCTTTAATAAGCTTTCTAGTGCTTCCACCGCTTCAATATCAAGATAATTCGTTGGTTCATCCATGATGAGTACGTTTAGATCACCTAGAAACACCTTGGCAAAAGCGACTTTTACTCGCTCGCCTCCACTCAAAACCTGTACAGGCTTATGCACATCATCACTGTAAAAATGCAGCCTGGCCAAAACTGTTCGAACAAGATCTTCTTGGTAGATGGATGTGGATTGGACATTTTCTAAAATGGAATGGTTCACCTGTAAAATATCAAGATTTTGACTGAAGTAGCCCATCTTTACTGCAGGAGAGATCGTCACTTCTTCATGCCCTTGAACAAGTTGCTTGAGTAAGGTCGTTTTACCAACACCATTCTTGCCAATCACCGCAATTTTTTCTCCACCCTTACATGCAACACTAGGTGTGGTAAACAACATCCTGTTGCCAGCTTCAACCGTATGTTGATTGACACGAATGACACTTCTCCCTACGATTGCCTCCTCATTGGGAATGTTCATTTTAATGGTAGTTGGTTGCTTTGGCTTTTCTACAACTTCTAGCTGGTCTACTCTTTTTTCAAGTGCTTTAGCTGTTTTTTGTAGCTTCTTTTGCTTTTTTGCAAAATAGGGCTTGGTGTTCGCTATATCTGTTCCATCTTTTGGTTTTTTTGTTGCTCGTTGTGCTCGTTGTTCCTTGGCTTTAATTGCAGTTTCAAGATGTTTCTTTTTCTTACTATAGTGATCATAAGCTGCTTCATGCTGACGATTCATCTGTTCCTTTTGTTCACGATAGGAGCGGTAATTTCCTTTGAATTCAGTAACCTTCTGTTCTTCAATCTGCCAAATCTTCGTGCAAAGTTTGTCAAGAAAAGCACGATCATGTGACACAATAACGACCGCACCATTGAACCGATCAAGCATGGACTCTAACCGTTCAACGTGTTCTGTATCTAAATTAGTCGTCGGCTCATCTGCAAATAAAATATCAGGTTTTTCTGCCAATGCCTTGTTGATGTATTCTTGTGTGATTTCTCCACCACTTTTCACGCGATCCAAACGTTTTAGCTGCGGCAGCAAATAGCGAGTGGAATCGGTTGTTATCACACCCTCATCAACGCTTATTTCACCCGCAAGGACGGCTAATAACGTCGTCTTCCCACTGCCATTCCTGCCCACTAATCCGATACGATCACCGCGATAAATTCTTAGTTGGTGTGCTTCAAATAACAACTGATCTTTCACTGATTTCTTTAATTGATTTCCCTCTAATACGATCATTTCATCATCCCCATTTTTCACAATTTAGGGACAAAAAAGCCCCCTATCCGAATTCCGAATAGGAGGCATGGGTGGTGAATAAGCACAAAGAGACTCGTCCCCTTGTTGCCTAACTCAAGCACCGTACAATCCTATTCAGAAAACGAACGAACCAAAAGATGGTTGGCTTAAAAAGGACAGGTTTCTCCCTTTGGCCAAACTCATTTTTTATGAACGAATGCTTTTCTAAAAATAGGATTAGTACTTCATTAACTCGAGTCACCCTTCCGTTTTATGTTAGCTACATTTTATATGACCAATCGATCCTATGTCAAGAATAGTAGGAATATTTAAAAGTATATCTTCAACTATTAATCGTTTACCATAGTTATGGTAAAGAATTTATCGTTAATTATCGATACAATCAGTATTGGTCCTTACTCCTAAAAATAACATATGATCGTATGTTTTCCTAAAAATGATTGTTCTCATCTAGCTTCCACGAATTTTTGTCAATTGTAGAAAACACGAATAACTGTATTGTTTCTTTCACAGGGGCGCTAGGCTAAAGGATTGTAACCAAGATTATAAACGGCTCGGGCCATTTGATCATATCCTTGTTGATTCGGATGAATACCATCTGAAGATAAAAGGGTTTTGGTATTCCCTTTAAAAATAGAATAAATATTTGCTACTTTAAGATTACTAATTGATGAGAATCCTTGAAGATGTTCATTAAATTTTTGTACCCATATGTCTGCTTGTGGAACTTGAGGAAGCGGATTATAAAGGTTTGTTAGACGAATGATAAATGGTCCTTCATACTTACTTACTAATTCGTTTAATATAGTAATAATTGCGCTTATGTTTTTTATACTTGTATCAAGTGCTTGGAATAGAACGTTTTCATCTTTGTTTTGAAGAAATGCTTTTCCAGCTTGGATTAAGTCATTTCCTCCAATCGTGACGGTGATGATATCAGCGTGCCTTAAAACTGTTTTGTTATAGTCATCTGATCGTAAAGATTGAAGTAAGTCGCTTGTTGTTGCCCCCACTTTATCGTGTTTATAAAGTCTAACTGGCATATTTAATTTGCCTCTAGTCAAACCTGCATATCTTTCAACAAACCCTGGATCGAACGGGAGAATACCCACACCAGTAGTTAACGAATCCCCTAGTGCAACGTAGTCAATTACTTTTTCATCGTTCATTTTCATTTCATCTAACACTCCATAATATTTTTTTATTTATTCAAGTAAGGAGATACGAGAAAATATTTTGTAACTAGCGTTTATATCTGCTTTTGGGTATGAAAAATTTATATAATAAAAAATGCAAAATAGAAGAAATCTTTGGAAGTAGAAACATGATTGAAAAATTCTTGGGTAAGTCAACAACTGTACGAAATGTATAAGTCGAGGAAAATGAGGATTTTTAGCACTTCAAACAGTATAATTAAAAAAAGAGGGACCAGAGGGTTTTTAACGACCTTCTATGTCAGCCTCTTTTTGTTCACGTACCTTTTAATATCCTTTCAAACATACGCATCCGATGATTACGAGAAGGATAAATAACACGACAATAATCGGAAAACACCCACAGCCTCTAGGCGGCTCAGGCATAGGTTCGACATAGCTACATCCACATCCATACCCAGTTCCAAATGCCATAATAAAACCTCCCAACATTCATTATTTAATATCAAGATCAAACGTAAGATGAACCTATAACAATAATTATAGGATTAACAACACTACAATTAAGGACAAACCTCACTATAGCTAACTCATCAAACACCTCCATGACCTTTGTTACTAATATATGTAGATTAAGTAAATTTCGAGATAGGTAATATCCTCTATTGTTGTTAATTGGGCTATTTTTTTAAAAACCAACATTTATTAAGTCCTATATTAGCAGGATGAACATACATGGATGACATACTGGATGTACTTATGAATTGATTAATAAAAGAACATTCTCGATCGCTTTCGTCGTTTCGTCCGCTTGCACCGGCTGACAATCAAATGAAACACCTTTTGAGCATCCTATACGGAACATTGTCTTTTTTCTCCAATGAAACAGTCATTTTAGTATTTCAACTATTTGCGCGTTTCATTTCCAAAGAAAAATTAGAATCCGTCCGTGAACAGGGGGTTCTTTGATGGGGCTGAAACGTTGAACTCGATCGTGTTTTAAAGCCTGAACCATTCAACGTTAAACCCTCTCCTGTACAGTATGTTGCTTTTGTCGCTGACGATCGTACCAGAATAGGCGATATCATTTAATTGGTAATAAATACATAATAATCAGTCGTATTAATTTGCAGATTATTAATTTCCACTAATATCCTAATACATCTGTCCTTTACGACCTTTCATGTTAATGAATATAATGTCATATATTCTTAGGATATGGAGGTGTAAAGATGTCATATGGACATTATCATGGACTATGCCGACAATACAAAGGTAGAGCTGTTGATCTAAGAACCTCTGATGGAAGAGTCCACAGGGGGGTTATTACGCATGTGGACAACGATAACGTATATTTAATGCCTCAGGGTCGTAGAAATTTAGGTGGTTTTGGCGGTGGATATGGTGGATATAGATATGGTGGGTATGGTGGTTCTGGTGGATATGGTGGATATGGGTACGGTGGATATGGGTACCGCCCTTTTCGACCTGGTTTAGGAATTGGAATAGCTGTAGGCTTAATCGCAGGAGTGGCTTTAGCTTCACTTTTCTTCATTTAAGTTATTGGAGGAACGAGAACAAAATAAAAACAGACGAGAGCTTTTTCGTCTGTTTTTTGTAGCGTACTTTAGGTAATTGGAAATGAATATTCCTCTTATTTACGTATCTACATTAATTGTCTTTTATTTGAGCAATATCATCAGATTTATAATTTAATAGGTCTTTACATGTTAGGCTATTCGCTTTCATATATTTCTTAACTAAGTAGTAACCAACACAGTACCCTGCCATTTTTGGGTAAGAACGGGCTCCATACAATATTTGTTGGTGTTTACGGTCCAACCTTCGGATATTTTTATTTGGAAGTAATAGCTTTTTCCATATTCTCTCTAGCTCTTCATTTGAGTAATAAGATGTCCACTTCCCTACAAACTCTTCACCAAACCTTTCACGAACTGCATTTTCAGCTAACCCTTCCAAAATAATTGTGTCTAATAATACGTAATCCTTTTCATTTTTTTGCAATTGGGATAACCGACAGACATGGTTATACTCATGCGTAAACACTGCCCTTATTTCTTTTTCAGTGTTATCCTCAGAAATGAATAGAAATAGTTTATCTTTAAAGGCCAAACCAGATTTTCCATTAAAATTCTGTATTAATTCTCGATTGTTATCTGACGGAAAAATAAAAATAGGAATATTTGGTCCTTCCCATATTTTTTTAAGTTGCTGTTCCTCTTTTTGTACAATCTCCCATACTCTATTTTCCTTTAATTTTCTCACTAGCTCTTTTCCATTCTTAAAAGGACGGCGGTACATTCCATGTCGAATTAGATAAGGGTGAATTTCGGAAGCTCGGGCGTTACCGAAAAATTCCTTTACCTTTTCACATAATTCAATTGGTTTATCATATGAGTTCAGTAACCATTTATCTGTTCTAATAACACTCATATCATCACCCCTAAATGTACATTACGTCTAATACTATATTCACTCATCAACTAAACGTGAACCTGTTCCACTACCTCCTACTAGACAAAAAAATAAATACAGGACAGATACCGTCCCATAAAACTTTCTTTTGAATACAATATATCTTAAATAGGGGAGGTGTTTTATTTATGTTTTTTGGAAGACCACCGGGACCACCAATGCCACCTGGACGACCGATGCCACCGATGCGACCAAGACAACCAATGCCACAATATTCACATGTTCAACCTGGGAGACCATTACAAGGTCGACCTCGCATACCATTACAAGGCCAACCTGGCAGACCATTACAAGGTCAACAATTCCAAAAAAAACCGAATGCTTTATTATCTCATTTTAAAACTGATGAGGGAAAATTCGATTTCAAGAAGATTTCATCAACCGCACAACAAATGCATGGGTTATATAACCAGATGAGTCCGTTACTCAAGTTCATTAAATTATAATCAAAAAATCCCCCTGTCATACGTGAAAGATTAATTATGATAAGTGCTTAGGATTTGTTTTGCAAAAATTTTCCCGCAAAGGTGGGGTTAATGTGGATTACACATATCTTGATTGTTTGGCATTATTCGGAGTTGGAGGTGCACATCCTGGGGGTCTTCAACTAACAAGAAACCTTTTATCATCAGAAAAAATAGATGAGACAACATCCGTTCTTGACGTTGGATGCGGAACAGGTCAAACCTCTTCATACATTGCAGAACAGTATAAGTGCAAAGTTACTGCCTTAGATTGCAATAAACTCATGCTGGATAAGGCAAAACAAAGATTTTCATCCTTACATTTACCGATCGAGGTTAAGCAAGGGAGCAGTGAAGATCTCCCATTTGATGAAGCTTCATTTGATATGATTCTTTCAGAATCGGTCATATCATTTACAGATGTCTCCTTGACCATTCCAGAAATGAAAAGAGTATTAAAGCCAAAAGGTGTTTTGCTTGCCATTGAAATGGTACTGGAAAAGTCAATTTCTGAAGAGGAATCAGAAAAAATCTCTAATTTTTATGGATTTTCTCAATTAAGAACTGAATCCGAATGGTATAACTATTTTCAAAAAGCTGGATTTAAACAAATAAGTGCAAAGAAATCCAACCTACCATTTGATAAAAATGATGTACAAAATGCTCCTGATTTTTCACTTTCAGAGAAAATAGATGATGAATTCTATGACATTTTTGCAGAACACGAACACCTAACAAAAGTCTACAAGGATGCACTTGGTTTTCGTGTATTTAGGTGTTGCGAATAAAAAGTGAATAGGCACACTTTTTCCGATTATATCTCTTGCCCTATTTATCTCTATTCAAAGGAGAGGCAAAGTTAGATGACAATCAGAAAAGCTACTTATAGTGAGACACAAACAATATTGAATTACAGTTTAGTTGTATTAAAGGAAGCAACCATGGGGTCTGTTGAACAGAGTCAAGAGAAAGCACTTCAATTGGTTTCTCCGTTTTTGTCCGATGGTGGGTTTTACCTTGTTCATATTGAAAATAATGTGATTCAAGGATGGATTGGTGTCGGAAAAATATTTGACTATTACACAGATGAAATGGTCGGATTTATTCCAGAAATTTTTGTCCTACCACAATATCGTAAACAAGGAATTGCCGAAAAATTATGCATGGAAGCATTCAGTAAATTAAAGGAACACGGCTATCAAAAAGTTCAATTGAACGTATTTTCAGGGAACCCTGTGAAAAACCTTTATTACAAACTTGGCTTTAACGATGTGTCAACATTGATGCAAAAAGACTTAGATCTGTCTCCTTAGAAATAGAAGAAACAATCACCCTCCGTTCATGACAACTGAATGTAGGGTGATTGTTTCATTAACGGGACGTTAGCGCGTTTCGTCTTTATCATTAGGTACGTTTGATGCCATCTTATAAACACTAAGATGGCTATTAGTACTAAGTCATTGCTACCCCGATATAGTAAAAGGAAATGAATCGATCGTTTGGCGTGGACCAATGCTTGGCAAAATGGTTGAACATTTCACAAAGGATGTTATTTTTGGGGAAATAGATTATATGATACTGGATTTACTACCAAGAACAGGTGATATTGCATTGGACATACATCACCATATCTCAACATGCAAAGAAATTATTGTGACGCCCCCTCACCCTACTGCTGCTCATGTTGCAGAACGTGCAGGAGTGATGGCACAAAAAGCAAACCACGATATAGTAGTAATTGTTGAAAACATAAGTTATTTTACTGCTCCAGAAAGTTGCAAAAATGCATTACCTTTTCACTCAGGATGGCGAAGTAAGATTAGCCTTGTTAGAAACGGAAATGATCGCACAGCTTCCAATCGAACCTTTAATAAACGAGAACAAGCAGCAATCTACAGAGAAGATTCTCTCTTATACGCAAAAAGCAGATCAATTATTAATGAAATAAGCCAGTAAAAAAAGTGCCACTGTCATGGTACTTTTTTATTCTTCCCCCCCTGTTCCAGTTAAATTCTTCATGGCTAATTAACACTTGTACTTCTAAGAGTAAAATTATAGAATAAAAAGAAATTTCTATGTGGCTACCTTGGATTGATACTACAACAAAAATAGAACATACCAAAGGGTTTATTCAAGCTTGTTTAAAAGGTCATGCTGAGAATAAGAGCCTGAATACCGTTATTTTATTCAACGGAGAAATCGTAGGAGTGGCTGGTTATAACATTATAAATTGGTCAAACAAAACAGCATATATAGGATATTGGATCGGAGAAGAATTCCAAGGAAAAGGAATCATGACTAAGGTAGCTAAGGCTTTGACCGAATACGCTTTCAGTGAGTTGAGCCTAGATAAGGTTGAAATTAGGGCAGCTGTGGAAAATAATAAAAGTAAAAGCATTCCTGAAAGATTAGGTTTTGTAAAAGAAGGATGTATCAGACAAGCAGAATGGTTATATGATCATTATGTTGACCATTCAGTCTATGGGATGTTGTCAAAGGATTGGAAAGAAACTAGTTAAAATCAAATAGCCTTAGGGGATCATTTCAAACTAAATTTCACTCATTAGATTTAGTTTGGGGAGTTATAAAAAATTTTTGAGAGAAGAAATAGGCTAATGTAGCTGTAATTAAAGTTGATAATAAAGGAAAAGGAATTATTGAAGATACTCCAAACACTACTTCTTGACTTAAATTACTGTTCATAGAAGAGAAATCAGGAATATCGGGAACATAATAAGCAGTAAGTACCAAGCCTGATAAAACTTGAAATACGGTGTTTAACAGCGCGAAACTAATTATAAAACAAGATACTTTTTCAATATTTACACCGCCTTTTCTAATAGCTACGAATAAGATCATAAAAGGTTTCGCTTTTCTCTCTAATTAGAAGATTATTGCTTTTAATTGAGCAATCATAGATGGGTCAAGAATCTAAGAGCAGAACGTACTTGTTCCGCTCTTTTTTTATATATTGAAACATGGTGTAAAAACCCCCTTTACAAGCTATAATTTTAACAGGTGGAAGAACATGCTTTACTCCAGAGACGTCACGTACGAAGTAATGACAACATTGTTTAAATGACAGGCTTTGGAGACTTTTTAATCTTTAAGCGTCCACTTTATTTAGTTAGTACTTTTGACATCATGCGCGGATATGTGCTCGGCATGCTTCGATAAACACTACGCATTCGCGGATATCCGCCGCACAGACTTCGATAAACTCGACGCATCCGCGGATTACACAGAAAAAAGGTGGTAATAATGGCGAGTACAATTATTCAATTTAATTTTAAATCTAGCTTTTGGAGGGTTAACGGTGAGCGCGACTGAGATTTCACTTTTGTGCATGTTCATATTTATTGCTGCGATTCTCTACTCTGCTGTCGGTCATGGAGGGGCTTCTGGTTACTTGGCGGCAATGGCGCTATTTGGCGTTTCTCCATTTGTCATGAAACCTGTTGGACTCGTGCTTAATTTACTTGTTTCAGGACTAGCTTCCGTTCGCTTTTATCGTGCAAAGTTTTTCTCGTGGTCTATTTTTCTACCATTTGCCCTTCCAGCCATTCCTTTTGCCTATTTAGGAGGAGCACTTCAAGTACCTTCTCACACATACAAAATTATCGCAGGGGTTGTGCTTTTATTTAGTGCTTATCACTTTGTTGTAACGAGTAAAAAAGAAGAAAAAGACATAAAAAAGATCCCCCTCTTTTTCGCCATCTTAAGTGGAATGGGAATGGGCTTTTTATCTGGCATTATTGGCGTAGGTGGAGGGATTTTCCTAAGTCCCTTGTTACTACTCCTAGGCTGGGCAACGACCAAACAAACCTCTGGAATCGCTGCCCTATTTATTTTTGTCAATTCCTTATCAGGTTTATTGGGACATATTTCAAGTGTACAAATGCTCCCATCCTATTGGCCATACCTCGCTGTTTCTGCTATAGCTGGTGGGTTAATCGGCTCGAATCTCGGAACAAAAAGGTTAAATAAAACGATCATTAGAAGAACGTTAGCGATTGTCTTAGTGATTGCTGGTTTAAAATTAATCTTTGTTTAATAAGCAATCAAGTTACACTACCTATACAAAAAGGTGCTGATCGTACACCCGACTATATTATAACAAACCGGGAAAGATTCTCCTGACTGTCGAGCTAAAGTCTCTCAGTGTTAAGCGAGGATGAAAAACAATTAGAGGAAGGTTTACTCGTTGCTTATACAAAAAACGAACGAACGTGTAAAAATGGACATAGAAATACTCATGACAGGTTGGTGTAGTGTGGGTAGCCCACTCTACCTGCACTACACCAATCTGTCATGAATGGTTCATGCCTTTTCACTTTTAAGTGTGCACGAAACGATCACTCAACCAGCTTTCAAACACCTATATTTTACAGATAGCTAGTTTTCGCTGTCTTCACCTTGATAATAGTAGTACACTCCCCTGGTAACAGTTGCAGCAATAACAATAAATGCGAGAAATTTATCATCATCTACCACAATGTAGTAGATGAATAACGCTAGTATGACTAAATCTAACTTCGGGTATGATTGTAGAAATTTTAGTAATCTTTTTATAATCTAATTTTCAAATTAACTCGTCTATCGCTGGCCGCAGTTGGTATTTTAATCTCGTGACTCCACCCTACTCTTGTATTTCTTTTAAACTTCTTACTCCTAAAAATAGGAGATACGTAAATATTGATCAGCCTGATTCAACGTTCCCCGAATTCAACAAGATACCTTCTCCAAGCGCCATTTCAAATAGTTTTTTCATAGGTAATGAAGGTAACAAACGTCCCAAATATAAAATCTTCCACTTGTCTCGTTTTGTTATCAGAATATTAAGAAGGATATTTATATTCATTTGAAGAATTAGACTAGTGAGGTGATGCAATGGTTATGAGTTAATGATTCACTAGTATCCTGTTTCAACTGTGTTAATGATAAGTAGCTTTGTTCCTAATGGGGGATTTTCATCTAGCGCAGAATCACATGTTATTAACCATGAAAGGAAGAGACAGTTTATGAAAAAATGGAAGCTGTACATAGTTATTGGATTAGCATTTTTATTAGCCGTTTTTACACCGTTAGAATCACTCGTACACGCAGAAACTAGTGAAGGTGAAGAGAGTTCCTCTCAACCATTTGCTTATGTGGCGAATGATTTTTCTAGTAGTGTTTCCGTTATTGATACAAAAACACATTCTGTTATTAAGACAGTTGATGTTGGTTTTAGTCCGCAAAAGGTTTCCTTTTCTCCAAATGGACAATTGGCTTATGTAGCGAATGCAGATGGAACTGTTTCTGTCATCAACACAAAAACACATTCTTTCGTTACTACCCTCGAGATTGTAGATAGCTCTCAGAACCATGGTGAGCCAGTGGATATCGCCTTCACTCCTGACGGTCAATACGCTTATGTGTCAAATGCTTTCGGTGATACTGTTGCCGTTATGGATACGGAAGACCATTCCGTTATAGGTACTGTTGAAGTCGAAGAATCCCCACAAAATGTAACCTTTATTCCTAATGGGAAATTGGCTTATGTAACTCATACAGGAGGTACCGTCTCCGTCATTGATACAGAAACTCATTCTGTTATTGAAAATATTCACGTTGGAGGCGCTCCAACAGATATCGTTGTTGCTCCTAATGGACAAGTAGTATATGTAGAGAATATAGTTTCTAACTTTATCACAGTGATCGACACGAAAACGCATTCTATTATTGCTGAAATTGAGGTTGCGAGTTATTTTAGTGATATCGCCCTCTCACCTAATGGAAAACTGGCTTACGTCATGAATGACATAGTTGGAGCTGTTTCCGTCATCGATACAAAAACATATTCTGTCATTGACACTGTTCCGATTGATGGTCGTGCATTCACCCCCCATCTTTCTTTCATCGGCTTAAAAAAGGGTGCATTCACTCCTAATGGTCAAGTGGCTTATGTGACAAATGCATTATCAGGTACCGTTTCCGTCATCGATACAAAAACGCATTCCATCATTGACACTGTTGAGGTGGGTGCTGCACCACAATATCTCGCCTTTACCCCTAATAGCCAAGTGGCTTATGTGGTGAATCGCATTTCTAACACTGTTTCTGCCATTGATACAAAAACACATTCTGTCATCACTAATATTGAGGTTGGCGCAGGACCGATCGATGTCGCCTTCAGTCCAAACTAAAATTCTGATTCTATATCGAGCAGTAGATTCAGAAGGGTTTTATTTAGTACGACTGTAGCCTTATGGCAAACAAAATGTTTTGAATCATTTCAGAATATATAATATTTAAAAATAAATCATGTACAATAGATATAAGATAAAGAATCTTTAAGAGTTTTCATGAGTTCAACATTTAGGAGAAATTTTTTGTGAGGTGAGTGGATGGTTCTACAATCTTTTCCGTTTCCTATCGTGCAAGCACCGATGGGAGGTGGCGCATCAACCCCCGAACTTGCATCTGCCGTATCAAAAG
>NZ_JBFMIA010000123.1:0-311 GCF_040801915.1 Jeotgalibacillus marinus
AAATGGCAACCCACTCCAGTGTTCTTGCCTGGAGAATCTAAGGGACGGGGGAGCCTGGTGGGCTGCCATCTGTGGGGGGTCGCACAGAGTCGGACACGACTGAAGCGACTTAGCAGCAGCATGTGCACCCAATAAGGTGAAATTAGGGGCCAAAAGGTCTGAACTTTCTTTTCTCAAACATTCTATAAGGAAAAAAATAGTAGATATAAAACATGAATTTCATCACGCCCAAAGGAGCTCATTCTGTCTGTATTTTCCTGTATTTGGGGAGCCATATATTACTCATTATAGAGTCTTAAATTTTTTTTTAG
>NZ_JBFMIA010000124.1:0-306 GCF_040801915.1 Jeotgalibacillus marinus
AGGGAGAGAAGGGGAAAGAAGAAAAAAGGAGAGAAGAGGGAAGGGGGAGAGGAGGGGGAAGAAAAGGAAAAGGGAGGGAGGAGGAGAGGAGGGGAGGAAAGAAAAGAAAAAAAAAAAGGGGGAAGGGGGAAGAGGAGAAAAGGGAGAAAGAAAAGGGGAAAAAGGGAAGGGGGGAAGGAGGAGGAAAGGAAAAGAGAAAAGGGAAGAAAAAAGGAGAAGGAAAAGGAGGAGAGAAAGAAGGGGGGGGAAGGAGGGGGGGAGGCACGTACTTCTTGTTGCGCCGTGACTGTAGCGCTGTGCTTGTTC
>NZ_JBFMIA010000125.1:0-301 GCF_040801915.1 Jeotgalibacillus marinus
TCCCTGCATGATAATTTAGGCAGAGAGTTCGTTATAACCTATATATATTCTCTTGCTCTCCCTTTCTTCCTGTTCTTTTCTCTCTTTTCTTCTTCTTCCCCCCCCTCCCCCTCTTCTTTCTCTCTTTTTCTCCCTTCTTCTTTCTCCTTCCTTCCCCTCTTCCTCCCTTTCCCTTTTCCCCCCCCCTCCCCTTCTTCTCTCCTTCTTTTTTTCCTTTCTTCCCTCCTCCCCCTTCTTCCTCCTTCTCTTCTCCTTTTTCCCTTTCTCTTTCTCTCTTTTTCTTCCCCTTTCCTTCCTCCCC
>NZ_JBFMIA010000126.1:0-300 GCF_040801915.1 Jeotgalibacillus marinus
GTTTGAGTGGGTGAAGGAAGATTGACGTGGCGATTGTTTTGTGGGGGAGAGGGGGGGGGAGGGGGCAGCAGGGAGAAAAAAAAAAGAAAAAGGGAAGGGAAAGGAGAGGAAGAAAAAAAAAGGGAGAAAAAGAAGGGGAAGGGGAGGAGGGGAAAAGGAAAAGGAAAGGGGAAAGAAGAGGGAAAGGAAAGAGGAAGGAAAAAAAGAGGAAGAGGAAGGGAGAGGGGGGGGAAAAAAGGGGGGAGGGGGGGAAGGAGGAGGGGGAGAGGAAGGAAAGGGGAAAAGGAGGAAGAGGACAAC
>NZ_JBFMIA010000127.1:0-297 GCF_040801915.1 Jeotgalibacillus marinus
AAATAATAAAAAATATACATTTAAACTGGAAAGAAGTAAAACTCTATTTGCAGATTACATGATGTTGTACTTTGTTGTTGTTCGGTCACTCAGTCGTGTCCAACTCTTTGCAACCCCATGGACTGTAGCCCACCAGGCTCCTCTGTCCATGGGATTCTCCAGGCAAGAATACTGGAGTGGGTTGCCATTTCCTTCTCTGGTGTGTGTGTATATATATAGTTACTTGTAAAAAGGATACATATTCATTGTAGAAAAATTGGAAAACTATTGGTGATGGCATCACCAACTAAATGGACA
>NZ_JBFMIA010000128.1:0-294 GCF_040801915.1 Jeotgalibacillus marinus
CTCCCCCCTTCCCCTCCCCCCTTTCTCCTTTTCCTTTCTCCCTTTCTCCTTTCCTTCCTCCCCTTCCCCTTTCTTTTCTTCTTTTTCTTCCTCCTTCCTTCTTCCTTTCTCTTCCTCCTTCTTTCCCTTCCCCCTCCCCCCTTCTTCCCCTTCCCTCCTCCTCCCCCTCCCCTTTCCCCTCCTCCCCCCCCCCTTTTTCCTCTCCTCTTCCTTTCCTCCTCTTCTCCTTCCTTCTCCTTCTTTTCTCTTCCCTTCCCCTCTTTCCCCCTCCCTTCCCCTCTCTTTTCCCCCCCT
>NZ_JBFMIA010000129.1:0-291 GCF_040801915.1 Jeotgalibacillus marinus
CTGCTCCTTCTTCCCCTTTTCCTCGCCCATACAAGGCGGTTTTAGGATAAGAGACAACGGTCCTGTGAATACTTTGAAGGTCTTTGGAAATACTGAGTGTCTTTCCTGTATCCGCTCCACGTCTTGGCAAGATATCTATATATCTCCCCGTTATTTGATTATCTGTGAGAAGAATACGGTCTTTAACCTCACCACCCCACGTACTCAGAATTTTATTGATTGCAGAAAGAACCGACTCAAAATAGAAATCAACTTCATTTAATCCGAGTTCGGCCACTTCACCTACTTGCC
>NZ_JBFMIA010000014.1:0-58906 GCF_040801915.1 Jeotgalibacillus marinus
GTAGTTGGGGGACTCCCCCTGTGAGAGTAGGACGTCGCTAGGCACATGATAAAAACCGTTCCCGTTGTGGAGCGGTTTTTTGTGCAAAAAAGCAGTGAATTAAAGGCTTAATTTCCTACTAATTGGATCCTGGACTCAGAAAAAGTGAATCATCGGCTTAGAAAGGGCTTCAATTCGATTCAGAAATCATTCTCCCCTTTAAAAATTATCAGCACTAACTCATTAAATGTTCATCAGTCCCCCTTTTTGCTCAGAAAAAGAGTCACTATAATAAATTTCATTCGAAAAACGATCATCAAAACACAGTCATAAAAACCCTCACCACATATATCCATAGTATGTGCACAACTATCTTCAATGAAGTTGTAATTCGTTGCAAATCTAAATCTCACTGTTGTATAATTTATGTCAAAGATAGTCAAAGTCAGAGGGGTGGGACTCGTGAAAAATATTTCCGACGTCATCGAAATTTATTTGAAAAAGGTTTTAGAAAATAGTGAAAGTGAAGTAGTGGAAATAAAGAGAAGTGAAATTGCAGATAAGTTTCAATGTGTGCCATCGCAGATTAACTATGTAATTAACACTCGTTTTACGCTAGAGAGAGGGTATGTGGTTGAAAGTAAGCGTGGCGGTGGCGGTTATATTCGCATTATTAAGGTGAAAAGCCACGATCAGTCTCATCTAATTGATCAGGTACTTGCGTTACTGCAGTCACATGTTCCACAAGCTGCAGCAGAGAATGTTGTATATCGATTGCATGAACAGGAATGTATTTCCAAAAGAGAGGCAAAGCTGATGTTAGGTGCGATGGATCGGGCATCACTGCAGCTAGAACTTCCGCTTCGAGATGAAATTCGTGCGCGTGTGTTAACGTCAATGTTAATGACGTTAAAGTATAAATGAATTTGCGAGGTGAATAGAATGCTTTGTCAAGAATGCCAAGAGCGTCCGGCAACATTACTTTTTACAAAAGTAGTCGACGGAAAGAAAACAGAGGTTCACCTGTGTCAGGTATGCGCACAAGATAAAGGGGATACGTTTCTTTCAAACGATGCGAGTTCGTTCTCATTTAATAACTTACTTGCAGGTCTTTTAAATATTTCTCCTGTTGTCCAACAAGCAAAGCAACCACAGCAAACGGAACACGATCAGGTTCGCTGTGATGGGTGTCATTTAACGTTTTCGCAATTTTTAAAGCTTGGTAAGTTTGGTTGTTCGCAGTGTTATGAATCTTTTCGAGCGCAATTACCTCCGATTTTAAAGAGACTACACAGTGGAAATAAGGTTCACCAAGGAAAGGTTCCAGCTCGCGTAGGAGGAACGATTCACGTGAAGCGCAAAATCAGTGAACTACGATTAGAGTTAAAAGGATTGATTGAACAAGAAGAATTCGAGCAAGCAGCGACAATCCGAGATCAGATTCGTTCACTTGAAAAGGGTATGCGTGAGCAGAGAGGTGAGCATTCATGACTTTAGAGAAATTTTTAACGCAGGCTGTTAGCTCATGGATGAGTGAGGAAGGGCCTGATTCAGAAATTGTCCTGTCGACGCGCATTCGACTTGCACGCAATAGTAAACATTATGCGTTTCCAACTGTTTTTACTGAAGGTGAGGCAAAGAATGTTTCAGCAGAGGTCAAAAAGGCCATGGAGCATGTGGAAGAGCCGCTTGAGTTACTTCAAATGAATGAACTAAAAGAACTTCAAAAACGAGTGCTTGTTGAAAAGCATTTAATTAGTCCGAACTTAGCTAAGAATTCAACTGCAGCTGCGGTTTGGTTGTCTGAACACGAAAATATCAGCATTATGGTTAATGAAGAAGATCATTTGAGAATTCAATGTCTTTATCCTGGACTTCAATTAAAAGAAGCGTTGGAAAAAGCAAATCAGTTAGATGACGTGTTAGAAGCACAGTTTGATTATGCATTTGATGAGAAATTTGGTTATTTAACGACCTGTCCTACAAATGTTGGTACAGGATTGCGGGCTTCTGTGATGATGCATCTACCAGGTTTAATGATGACGCATCAGATGAACAGAATTATTCCGGCAATTGGACAATTTGGTCTTGTTGCTAGAGGAATTTACGGGGAAGGTAGCGAATCTTTAGGTAACATCTTTCAAATTTCTAATCAAATCACGCTTGGGAAGTCTGAGGAAGACATTGTCGAGGATTTACTTCGAGTCGTTCATCAAATTATTGCCCAGGAAAAAGCCGCGAGAGAAGAGCTGGTTCAAACGTCTGGTATTAGATTAGAAGATCGCGTTTTTCGGTCGTATGGTGTTTTGCGCTACAGCCGAGTCATAGAATCAAAGGAAGCGGCTAAATGCCTTTCGGACATGCGTTTGGGCATTGATTTAGGTTTTATAAAAGATGTACCTAGGACGATCTTAAATCAATTGATGATTTTGACTCAGCCGGGTTTCCTTCAGCAATACGCTGGAGGGTTTTTAGGCCCATTTGATCGTGATTTGCGAAGAGCTTCTCTAATTCGAGAGAGATTGGAAATGGATGATTCACAGTATAAAGGAGGAACAGACCTATGATGTTTGGACGATTTACTGAAAGAGCACAAAAGGTATTGGCATTAGCGCAGGAAGAAGCAATCCGTCTGTCTCATTCAAATATAGGCACAGAACATATTTTGCTGGGGCTTGTTCGTGAAGGAGAAGGAATTGCGGCAAAAGCACTTCAAAGCTTGAATCTAAGTACCAATAAAATTCAAAAGGAAGTAGAAGAACTAATTGGTCAAGGGACTGAACAATCACCTAGCGTTCACTACACACCTCGCGCGAAAAAAGTAATCGAACTGTCAATGGACGAATCACGTAAGCTAGGTCATTCTTATGTGGGAACCGAGCATATCCTTCTTGGACTTATTCGTGAAGGAGAAGGCGTTGCTGCACGTGTATTAAATAACTTAGGTGTGAGTTTAAATAAAGCGCGCCAGCAGGTGTTACAGCTATTAGGTAGTAATGAAGCAAACGGGCATCAAGGGAGTTCAAACACTAATGCGAATACGCCAACGCTCGACGGTTTAGCTCGAGATCGAACGGTAATTGCACGTGAAGGCAGTCTAGATCCTGTTATTGGACGCAGCAAAGAAATTCAACGTGTGATTGAAGTACTTAGCAGACGTACAAAAAACAATCCTGTTCTAATCGGGGAGCCAGGTGTTGGTAAAACAGCCATTGCTGAAGGGTTAGCACAGCAAATTGTTCAAAATGAAATACCAGAAATTTTGCGCGATAAGCGTGTAATGACACTTGATATGGGTACAGTTGTTGCTGGTACAAAATACCGTGGTGAATTTGAAGATCGCTTGAAAAAAGTGATGGATGAAATTCGCCAAGCGGGTAACATCATTTTATTCATTGACGAGCTGCACACGTTAATTGGAGCAGGTGGAGCGGAAGGGGCAATTGATGCATCAAACATCCTGAAACCATCGCTTGCTCGTGGTGAATTGCAATGTATTGGTGCAACAACAATGGATGAGTACCGCAAATACATCGAAAAAGATGCTGCTTTAGAACGTCGCTTTCAACCAATTCAAGTGAATGAGCCAACAGCTGAGGAATCTGTTCAAATTCTTACAGGATTGCGTGATCGTTACGAAGCCCACCATCGTGTTTCCATTACAGATGCAGCAATAAACGCAGCAGTAAAACTTTCAGATCGTTATATCTCAGATCGTTTCTTACCAGATAAAGCAATTGATGTAATTGATGAAGCAGGATCAAAAGTGCGACTTCGTTCTTACACGACACCACCAAATTTAAAAGAGCTTGAAGTAAAGCTTGAAGAAATTCGTAAAGAAAAAGACGCTGCTGTTCAAAGTCAAGAGTTTGAAAAAGCAGCTTCGTTACGTGATTCTGAGCAAAAGACGAAAGAGAAATTAGATGAAACGAAGAGAATTTGGAAAGAAAAGCAGGGGCAAGAAAATACTGAAGTAACCGTTGAAGACGTAGCGCACGTTGTGTCGACGTGGACAGGTGTCCCTGTTTCTCGTCTGGCTGAAACGGAAACACAAAAACTTCTTAATCTAGAAGAAACATTACACGGACGTGTCGTTGGACAAAGTGATGCTGTGACAGCAATATCAAAAGCGGTTCGTCGTGCACGTGCTGGATTAAAAGATCCAAAACGTCCAATCGGATCATTTATTTTCCTTGGGCCTACAGGTGTCGGTAAAACTGAGCTTGCTCGTGCTCTAGCTGAAACGATGTTCGGTGACGAGGATTCGATGATTCGAATCGATATGTCTGAGTATATGGAGAAACACTCGACTTCACGTCTTGTTGGTTCACCTCCAGGTTATGTAGGGTATGAAGAAGGAGGTCAATTGACGGAGAAAGTTCGTCGCAAGCCTTATTCAGTTGTGCTTTTAGATGAAATTGAAAAAGCGCACCCAGACGTGTTTAATATTTTGCTACAAGTGTTAGAGGATGGTCGTTTGACAGATTCAAAAGGACGTACAGTTGATTTCCGTAATGTTGTGCTGATTATGACGTCAAACGTTGGGGCAAGTGCACTTAAATACAATAAACATGTTGGTTTTAACGTGCAAGACTCAAAACAAGATTACAAGGATATGAAAGGGAAAGTGCTTGAAGAATTAAAGCGTGCTTTCCGTCCTGAGTTCTTAAACCGTATTGATGAAATGATTGTCTTCCACGCATTAGAGAAAGGTCATCTAAAAGAAATCGTCATGCTTATGGCGAACGAATTGGTGAAGAGGTTGAAAGAGCAAGATATTAATCTCATCATTACGGAAGCTGCGAAAGAAAAAATTGCGGATGAAGGATATGACCCTGAGTACGGGGCAAGACCACTTCGTCGTGCGATTCAAAAACATATTGAAGATCGATTGTCAGAAGAACTTCTTAAAGGAAACGTGCTCACTGGGTACACGGTCGAAATTGATATTGAAGAAGGCCGATTTGTAGTGAATCGTAAAGAAGAAGTGCATTCAGCTACAATTTGAGAACTAAAGAGCAAGCGATTCGTTCAGCCAAGGCAAGCATAAAGAGTGATGCACAATTAGGCGCATTTTGTCGAATAGGTAGTGCGACTAATGACCTCGAGGGGCTAGCCGCTTGCGCTGGATGAATAATTACTCAAAGTAAATCCACATATATCTGATTTAACTATAATTTACTAATATAATAAAAATCTTTTGGTGCACGTGTTTTAATGTAACGTGCACCATTTTATTTGATAGACCATTTATAAGGAGTTGAGTGACTGCGTGGCAAAGAAGAAAACGAAATTCATGTGTCAGTCCTGTGGATATGAATCTGCAAAGTGGATGGGGAAATGTCCAGGATGTGGCGAATGGAATTCAATGGTTGAAGATGTAATGATTACTGGCAAACAACCGAGAAAATCCTTTACTCATACACCTGAGGGGGCTTTAACAAAAGCTACACCTCTTGTTGCCGTAGAATCGATTGAAGAACCGAGAGTAAAAACGAAAATCGCTGAATTAAATCGTGTATTAGGTGGCGGTGTGGTCCCTGGTTCACTTATTTTAATTGGTGGAGATCCTGGCATTGGGAAGTCTACGTTACTTCTGCAAGTATCCTCACAGCTAGCAGAAACGAACAACAAAGTTTTATATATTTCCGGTGAAGAATCAGTTAAACAAACAAAGCTTCGTTCTGATCGATTAAATGTTTCGTCAAAAGAACTTTATGTGTATGCAGAAACAAATTTAGAATCCATCCATCAATCTATCGAGCAATTATCCCCTGATTTTGTAGTCATTGACTCTATACAAACCGTCTATCATCCTGAGGTCACTTCCGCTCCTGGTAGTGTGTCACAGGTTCGTGAATGTACGGCCGAGCTCATGCGAATCGCTAAAACGAAAAACATCGCTGTTTTCATTGTAGGACATGTCACAAAAGAAGGTTCGATTGCGGGCCCGAGAATTTTAGAGCACATGGTGGATACTGTTCTTTATTTTGAAGGCGAACGCCACCATACCTATCGAATTTTACGCGCGGTAAAAAACCGATTTGGTTCAACGAATGAAATGGGCATTTTTGAAATGAAGGAAACAGGATTAGAGGAAGTCGCAAATCCATCGGAAATTTTTTTAGAAGAACGCTCTCAAGGTGCGGCAGGGTCGACCGTTGTCGCATCAATGGAAGGAACGAGACCAGTACTTGTTGAAATGCAAGCGCTAGTCACGCCGACGAGCTTTAATAATCCAAGACGAATGGCAACAGGTGTCGATCAAAATCGCGTGTCACTGTTGATGGCCGTCCTTGAAAAACGAGTAGGACTTCTATTACAGCAACAAGATGCGTATTTAAAAGTAGCGGGTGGCATACGATTGGATGAACCAGCAATTGATTTAGCAGTGGCGATTAGTATTGCATCAAGCTTCCGAGATCAACCATCGAATGCTTTTGATTGTATTATTGGCGAAGTTGGTTTAACAGGGGAAGTACGACGTGTGTCTCGGATTGAGCAGCGGGTGCAGGAGGCTGCCAAACTTGGGTTTAAACGAGTAATTATCCCATCTAATAACATTGGAGGATGGAAGTTCCCAGAGGAGATTCAAGTCGTTGGTGTTTCAAATGTCAATGAAGCGTTAAAGCAAGTATTGGGGGAGTAGAGGATGGAGGACAAGAAAAAGAAAGAGCGTCCAGTCGTTGATATCATTCAACTCGTTGCGCCAGGTACTCCACTTCGAGAAGGAATTGATAATGTCCTTCGTGCTAATACAGGGGGACTGATTGTCGTCGGTTATAATGACAAAATGAAATCAATTGTTGATGGAGGATTTCAAATCAATTGTCCGTTTTCACCGACGTATTTATACGAACTGGCTAAAATGGATGGTGCGATTATTTTAAATGAAACAGGTAGCAAGATTTTGATCGCGAATGCCCAACTTACCCCCAGTCCACTCATACCTTCATCTGAAACAGGTATGAGACACCGAACAGCAGACCGTGTTGCTCGGGAAACAAATGCACTGGTGATTGCAATTTCACAACGTCGAAATGTCATCACGCTTTACAAAGGAGCGTTCCGTTATGCGCTAAAAGAAATTGCTGTCATTTTGGCAAAAGCGAATCAAGCAGTTCAAACGCTTGAAAAATACCGTGTCGTGCTTGATCAAAGCATTTCAAATCTAACGTTGCTTGAATTTGAAGAGATGGTGACGTTTAGCGATGTTATACAAGTGCTTCATCGATTTGAGATGGTGCTACGCATAAAAAACGAATTGTTAATGTATTTAAATGAACTTGGTACAGAAGGTAGGCTTGTCCGTCTGCAATTAAATGAGTTAATTGCAGATATGGAAGAAGAAACGATGATGATCATGAGGGACTATGCCAAGGAGCGCCATATCAAATCATATGAAGTGATTCATCGTTTTCAAGAAATGGTCACGCCAGAAGTGCTAGACGATTCAATTATATTAAAGTTACTCGGTCATCAAGGTTATGTTGCACTTGAAGATGTGATTGAACCGCGTGGTTACCGTGTGTTAAATAAAATACCTCGTATCCCAATCAATATTGTGGAAAATTTGATCAATGAATTCATGAACTTAAATCAAATGGTTCGAGCTTCCGTCCAAATGCTTGATGATGTGGATGGAATCGGTGAAGTTAGGGCACGAAAAATTAAAGATGGCCTCCGTTTAATCAAAGACCAGTCCATTGCAGACAATCAGTTATAAAAAAATATTGTAGGATATGTAGATTTATGATATAATATGTCGTTTTGAATTAATTGACTTTCATATTCAGATCGTGCTACTCTTTTCACAAGAAGAATAGATATATAGGTAAAAACTAATCACTTACGAATGAAAGAGCATTATAAAGCAATGAAAGGTTTGAAATTTGTTAGATTGTAAATAATAAAACAAGGAGGTGAGGGAATGTTAAAAAGAATTATTCAATCTTGTTTTTTTATTATAGGTGGTACATTAGGAGTTTTTCTAATGCCGGCATTGTTACTAGGACCTTTAAATTTAGTGGATCATGCACTTATTAATAATCCTTACGTCACCGCGATTCTTGGAGCAGTGATCTTTTATGCATTATCGTTCTGGCTCATTGATTACGTGGTCAATTTTGTGAAGTGGGTTGAGGATAAGTTAATCAAAACACCAGTGACGGATATTTTATTTGGAACACTAGGACTTATTATCGGATTAATTGTTGCTTTCCTTCTAGGTGTTCCAATCAATAATTTTAAAATTCCGTTCATCGATCCTGTCATTCCAATCTTACTCACGCTTATTATTGGGTACCTTGGTTTTCAAGTTGGATTTAAGAAACGTGATGAACTGATTCAGCTTTTCTCCCGTACTGGAACAAGCAAGAAACAAGTGGATATTAATGGACAAGTACTTACACTAGAACAGCCAGTATCAAAACGTCATAAAATCCTTGATACAAGTGTGATTATTGATGGACGTATTGCTGACATTTGTCAGACAGGTTTTTTGGATGGTGAAATTGTCATTCCCCAATTTGTCCTTGGCGAGCTTCAGCACATTGCTGATTCATCTGATGCGCTAAAACGAAATCGTGGACGTCGTGGATTGGATATCTTAAAACGGATTCAGCGTGACATTCCGATTCAAGTGACGATTTATGAAGGTGACTTTGAAGAAATTCAAGAAGTCGATAGTAAACTAGTGAAACTTGCGAAATTGCTAAATGGAATTGTTGTAACGAATGATTTTAATTTAAATAAAGTATGTGACTTGCAGGATGTCCAAGTATTGAATATTAACGACCTTGCCAATGCAGTGAAACCAGTAGTTCTTCCTGGTGAAGAGCTCCATGTTCAAATGATTAAAGACGGCAAAGAGCACAACCAAGGTATTGCGTATCTAGATGATGGTACGATGATTGTCGTGGAAGATGGCAAGAACTATATCGGTAAACACATTGATGTTATTGTGACGAGTGTACTGCAAACGTCAGCTGGTCGTATGATTTTTGCGAAGCCGAAAGCGTATGGAAAAGCGCTATAATTTAACGTGTGAACAGGAGCTAAAACCATGGAATACGAAGTAGTGATCCCTGCTGCAGGGCAAGGAAAACGAATGGGTGCGGATCGTAATAAGCTGTTACTTGAGGTAGAAGGGAAGCCGATTATCATCCATACGCTCGAGGTGTTTGAAAAAGATGTGAATTGCCTAGGCATTATTTTAGCTATTCACGCTAGCGACCGAGAAGAGCTGGTATCCCTTTTTAATCAATTTAATATTTGTAAGGTCATTCATACGGTTGAAGGCGGAAGAGAACGACAGCAAAGTGTGCACAATGCACTTAAAAAAGCTTCATGTGACATTGTCCTCGTTCACGATGGGGCCCGCCCGTTTATCCAACCCTCGACGATTCAAAAGCTTGTGCAAACAGCGAATGATAGCGGAGCAGCGATTGCAGCGGTTCCAGTGAAAGATACAATAAAAGTGGTGCGTAAAGGAACTGTGGATAAAACAATTGAACGTTCTAGCTTGTGGTCGATCCAGACGCCACAAGCTTTTCGTCTTTCCATGATCATTAAAGCTTACGACGAAGCTGAGCTCGATGGTGTGATGGGAACGGATGACGCATCACTCGTTGAAAAAATGGGTGAAAAAATTCAAGTTGTTGAGGCAGATTATGATAATATAAAGCTGACGACAAAAGAAGACTTAATTTTCGCTGAAGCGATTTTTAAAAAAAGAAGACGAAGCTAACTCCATCAAAATATACATAGAGAGGGGAGATACGAATGTTTCGAATTGGCCAAGGATACGATGTCCATCAGCTGACAGAAGGACGACCGCTTATTATAGGGGGTGTTACGATCCCTCATGAAAAAGGCTTGCTAGGTCATTCGGATGCAGATGTTTTGTTACATGTTGTAGCAGACGCGGCGCTTGGAGCGATCGGAGCGGGAGATATCGGAAAACATTTTCCTGATAATGACCCTGCATTTAAAGGTGCCGATTCAGGCAAACTTCTTCAGCACGTATGGGACCTTGTGAAAAAAGAAGGCTACATACTAGGGAACATCGATTGCACGATTATTGCACAAAAACCAAAAATGGCGCCACATATCGAATCAATGAGGACGCGTATTGCTGAACTTATAGAAGCATCGCCGGCCCAAGTGAATGTGAAAGCAACGACAACGGAAAAGCTTGGTTTTGCAGGTCGTGAAGAAGGAATTGCTGCACAAGCAACCATTTTACTGCAAGCTACTAACTAATAAGTATTTAAACTATAGGAGGATTATTATGTCATCAGAAATTCGTGTGCGTTATGCACCAAGTCCGACAGGGCATTTACATATAGGAAATGCACGAACAGCTTTATTTAATTATTTGTTTGCTAAAAATAAAGGTGGTAAATTTATTATTCGAATTGAAGACACTGACCAAAAACGTAACATCGAAGGCGGGGAACAATCCCAGCTTAACTACTTAAAGTGGTTAGGTATTGAGTGGGATGAAAGCGTGGATGTCGGTGGAGAATATGGTCCATATCGTCAGTCTGAGCGTAACGATATTTATTCAAAACACTACAACGAGCTGCTTGAAAAAGGATTAGCATACAAGTGTTACTGTACACCTGAAGAACTTGAAGCAGAGCGCGAGGCACAAAGTGCACGCAACGAAATGCCACGTTACAGCGGAAAATGCCGTCATTTAACAGATGAACAGCGTGCCGCTCTTGAGGCAGAAGGACGCGAACCAAGCATTCGTTTTGCTGTGCCAGCAGGGAAGGTCTACACGTTCAACGATATGGTAAAAGACGATGTTTCATTTGAATCAGATGGCATTGGCGACTTTGTTATAGTGAAAAAAGACGGTATCCCAACATATAACTTTGCCGTTGCAGTAGATGATCACTTTATGAAGATTTCTCACGTGCTACGTGGAGATGACCACATTTCTAATACACCTAAACAAATGATGATTTTTGAAGCGTTTGGTTGGGATGTACCCGTGTTTGGTCACATGACTTTGATTGTAAATGAAAATCGTAAAAAGCTGAGCAAGCGTGATGAGTCGATCATTCAATTTATCGAGCAGTACGAAGGCTTAGGTTATCAACCAGATGCATTATTTAACTTCATTGCAATGCTTGGATGGTCACCAAATGGGGAAGAAGAAATTTTCTCGAAGGATCAATTCATCGAGATCTTTGATGCGGATCGTTTATCGAAATCACCAGCTGTCTTTGATCAACAAAAGCTTGTGTGGATGAACAACCAGTATTTGAAAAACCTTGATTTAGATCAAGTTGTTGAGCTTGCTATGCCGCACCTTGAAGAAGCGAAGCGCATTTCAAAAGATCGTTCAGCTGAAGAGGATGCATGGGTGCGTAGCCTTGTTGCGCTCTATCAAGAACAAATGAGTTATGGTGCAGAAATCGTTGGACTGTCCGAGCTGTTTTTCAAAGATGAAATTGCATATGATGAAGAAGCCAGTGCAGTGTTAGCAGAAGAGCAAGTACCAGAAGTGATGGCTGAGCTTCGAAAACAACTTGAAGAACTTGATTCGTTTGAAGCAGCTGAAATTAAAAAGTCGATTAAAGTAGTTCAAAAACAAACAGGTCATAAAGGCAAAAAGTTATTTATGCCAATTCGTGTAGCGGTAACAGGGCAAACGCATGGTCCCGAATTGCCAAATTCAATTGAGGTGCTAGGAAAAGAACGTGTCCTAACCCGCATAAGCAAGCTTTCAAATTAACATTTTCGAAAAAAAAGTATATAGTATATAGTAACACTAGAAGACGATGAAAAAGAACTCGTCTTTGTAGGTAATTACACACGAAATATATTTAAAGCATAGATGAGGAAGAGTAAAGAAATGATGCCAATAAGAGAGAACCACCACTGGCTGAGAGTGGTTCAGGCTACTCGTTTTTTGAAGTGCCCCTCAGAGTCTTTTGCCGAACTTTAGTAGGTAAGAGCGGTTCAGGCCGTTATCCTGATAAGTGGGGAGCAGTGAATGATTGCTGTTTCAAACAGAGTGGAACCGCGCAAACAAAAGCGTCTCTGTCAATCGACAGAGGCGTTTTTTCTATGGGAATGGGGCAATGGGGATAATTACAGGTCATTGGTATGAGCCGTAATAGGGCAACAGAGGAGGGGTGGTACAATGTTTAGGAATATCAAGGAAGACATAGAAACAGTATATGACCAAGATCCTGCTGCACGTTCATCGTTTGAAATTATCTTAACGTATTCTGGACTACATGCGATTTGGGCGTATCGAATTGCGCATAAGTTTTATCGTCGAAAATTGTATTTTATTGCCCGGGTAATATCGCAGATTGCACGATTTGCCACTGGGATCGAAATTCACCCAGCAGCTAAGATCGGTCGGAGGTTCTTTATTGATCACGGTATGGGTGTGGTCATTGGTGAAACGTGTGAAATTGGTGATAATGTCACGGTGTTTCAAGGCGTCACGCTCGGCGGAACTGGGAAAGAAAAAGGAAAACGTCATCCGACTTTAGAGGATAATGTACTAATCGCAACAGGTGCGAAGGTGTTAGGTTCCATCGTTATTGGCGAAAATTCTAAAGTAGGGGCAGGTTCGGTTGTGCTGCATGATGTGCCAACGCATTCAACGGTCGTCGGCATTCCAGGGAAAGTCGTCATTAAAGATGGTGTGAAGGTTCGACGAGACCTTGACCATCAGGATATGCCTGATCCAGTGTTTGATCGCTTGTGCATACTTGAAAAAGAATTAGCTTCTGTAAAAGAACAAATGAAGAAAGAGAAAGGGGAGCTTAATAAATGAGCATCCAACTATACAATACATTTACTCGAAATAAAGAACCTTTTAAACCACTTGAAGAAGGAAAAGTGTCCATGTATGTGTGTGGTCCAACTGTTTATAATTATATTCATATAGGAAATGCACGTCCGCCGATCGTTTTTGATACGGTTCGACGTCACTTAGAATACCGCGGATACGATGTGAAGTATGTGTCGAATTTTACAGATGTTGACGATAAATTAATTCGTGTAGCTAACGAATTAGGTGAAGATGTCCCAAGCATTGCGCAACGCTTTATCGACGCATTCTTTGAAGATGTTGAAGCACTCGGATGCAAACGAGGAAGCGAACACCCTCGGGTAACAGAGAACATTGAATTGATTGTTGATTTTATTCAAGCATTGATCGATAAAGGGTATGCCTATGAATCGAGTGGAGATGTTTATTATCGTACACGAAAGTTTAAAGACTACGGCAAGCTTTCTCATCAATCGATTGATGAACTCCGAATTGGTGCAAGAATTGCGAGTGACGAGCGTAAAGATGATGCACTTGATTTCGTCCTATGGAAAGCGGCAAAAGAAGGAGAGATTTCCTGGGAAAGTCCGTGGGGGAATGGACGTCCAGGGTGGCATATTGAATGCTCAGCTTTGGCGCGTAAGTATTTAGGTGACACAATTGACATTCATGCGGGTGGACAGGATTTAGCCTTTCCTCATCATGAAAATGAAATTGCGCAGTCGGAAGCAATAACAGGTAAGTCTTTTGCAAACTATTGGATGCACAATGGCTACATCAACATTGACAATGAAAAAATGTCAAAATCTCTCGGGAATTTTGTGCTCGTTCACGATATCCTAAAAGAACACGACCCTCAAGTTTTGCGTTTCTTTATGCTTTCTGTACATTATCGTCACCCGATCAATTACAACCTTGAACTTTTAAACGCAGCAAAAGCTGGTCTGGAACGATTAAGAACAGCTTACGACAATATTCTTCACCGTAAATCTTCCAGCGCGGGACTAACGGAAGAAAACAACAAGTGGTTAAATGATATCGAAAAAATAAAAGAAGCCTTTGGAGAAGCGATGGATGATGATTTTAACACGGCAAATGCTATTTCTGTATTGTTCGACTTATCTCGTCAAGCAAACATGTATTTACGTGAAAAAAACACTTCGGATGAAGTTTTAAATGCTTACCTTACAGCATTTGATGAATTAGCAGGTGTGTTAGGATTGACAATGCAAAAACAAGAAGAATTACTGGATGAAGATATTGAAGAGTTGATACAGAAGCGTGAACAAGCGCGTAAAGATCGCAATTTTGCGGTAGCTGACGAGATTCGTAACCAGTTAAAAGACTTAAATATTTTATTGGAAGATACAGCGCAAGGCATTCGTTGGAGAAGAGGGTAGGGCATGGAACTAAAAAGTGAATATAAACTAAATCCGCAACAACTCAATGCGTTAGCTCTAGCTTACATGGGAGATGCTGTCTACGAACAATATATTAGGCATCATCTCTTGATAAACGGAATGGTACGCCCTAACTTTCTTCAAAAAACGTCTATTCAATATGTTTCAGCACGTGGACAGGCGTTTGTATTAAAAGTAATGACTCAAAAAGATTGGTTCACAGAGGAAGAGCAGGCCATTATCCGTCGTGGACGAAATGCAAAATCAGGCTCCACCCCTAAAAATGTAGACGTTCAAACGTATCGTTACAGTACGTCGTTTGAGGCACTGATTGGCTATTTGTATTTAACTGAGCAAAAAGAACGCTTGGAGCAAATTGTGGAAGAAGCGATCAAGATCATAATGGACAAGCAGAAAGGAGAACAGTGATGAGCCAAGAATTTATCGGAGGAAAAAATCCTGTTATCGAGGCGTTAAAATCAGGACGCGATATCAATAAAGTATGGATTGCAGAAGGCTCCCAAAAAGGGCAGATGCAGCAAGTGATTCATCATGCAAAAGAAGCGGGAGTTCTCGTGCAATTTGTACCGAAGAAAAAAATCGATCAATTGCTTGAAGGTCAGCATCAAGGTGTAGTAGCTTCTGTTGCGGCGTACCAATATGCAGAAATTGACGATATGCTTGCACTAGCAAAAAGCCGAGGTGAGGAGCCATTTATTCTTTTGTTGGATGAACTTGAAGATCCACATAATTTAGGGTCCATTATGAGAACAGCAGACGCCATCGGTGTTCACGGTATTGTCATTCCGAAGCGCCGAGCTGTTGGCTTAACAGCGACGGTGGCAAAATCTTCAACCGGCGCAATTGAGCACGTACCTGTTGCGCGCGTGACTAATCTTGCTCGAACTATCGATGATCTAAAGGAACTTGGTCTGTGGATTGCCGGAACGGATGCAAAAGAGAGCGAAGATTACCGTCGATTTGATGGCACAATGCCCCTAGGACTCGTGATTGGAAGTGAAGGTCGCGGTATGGGTCGATTGATTCGAGGGAAATGCGATTTCCTTATCCATTTACCGATGACAGGACATGTTACATCGTTGAATGCTTCCGTTGCAGCGAGCATCTTGATGTATGAAATCTATCGTAAACGTCACCCGTTAGAGGGATAATGTTCAATGAACAATATCCTTCTTGTTGATGGATATAACATCATTGGAGCTTGGCCGGAATTAACCGAACTTAAACAACATAATTTAGCTGCAGCCCGTGACCGCTTAATTGAACTGATGGCTGAGTATCAAGGCTACACCGGGTATCGTGTTATTGTTGTGTTTGATGCGCAGTTTGTTCAAGGCATCGCGAAAAAACACAAAAATTACCGAATCGAAATTGTGTTTACACGTGAAAGTGAAACGGCAGATGAACGGATTGAAAAACTGGCGATTGAACTAAATGACATTAAAACACAAGTCATCGTTGCAACAAGTGATTTTACAGAACAATGGGTGATTTTTGGTCAAGGGGCGTTACGAAAGTCAGCCCGTGAATTTTTAATCGAAATGAAACAGATCGAGAAAAAAATAGCGAAAAGAGTCCAACGAATTCAAGGGGAGCGCCCTATTTCAAAAATTCCTTTGACGGATGAAATAGCCGAAACATTCGAAAAATGGCGACGAGGAAATAAATGAGTAGTTGACGCTCGAAATTCGTGTGCCGTATAATGATTTTATCTATTTGTTTCTGTGCGGTCGGGGGGATCCAGTTGAACGAATACAAACGGGTATCAAATGATCGGGAAATATTTCAGCTGATGGAAGATGATTCGATTATTGAACTAGTACACAACGGAAATAGTGAAGCGCTTGATTTTTTGATTAACAAGTATCGTAACTTTGTCAGAGCAAAAGCTCGATCTTATTTTTTGATCGGTGCGGATAAAGAGGACATTATTCAAGAAGGCATGATTGGACTGTATAAAGCGATTCGAGACTATAAAGAAGAGAAGTTGACATCGTTCAAAGCTTTTGCTGAGCTTTGTATTACTCGCCAAATCATCACAGCCATTAAAACGGCTACACGACAAAAACACATTCCGCTAAACTCGTATGTATCGCTTGATAAGCCAATTTATGATGAAGAATCTGACCGAACACTAATGGATGTGGTTTCGGGAGCAAAGTCAACAGATCCAGAAGCACTCATCATCCACCGAGAAGAATTCAGTAAAATAGAAGGCAAGGTGGCAGAGGTGTTAAGCGATCTTGAACGGCAGGTGCTGTCGCTTTACCTCGATGGTCAATCCTACCAAGAGATATCGGAGGAATTAGGCCGTCATGTCAAATCGATTGATAATGCACTACAACGTGTAAAACGCAAGCTAGAGCGCTATTTACAAGCGCGAGAGCTGACACTTTGACCCTGTCGCTTATTGACAGTCTAGTGACAAGATGTTATTTTTTTATGTATTAAGAAACTATATTTTTGAAATAAATATGGGTAAATAGACTTTTGTCTTTTGTCATCGAGCTCCATGCTGTAAGCTACTCGTGGGTCTATTTCACTTTAAAGGAATGACAATCATGAGTAAAAAGTTAATTCTAGCTTGTTCAACTTGCGGTGCACGGAATTATTTTGTTCCTCAAGGAAAAGACAAGCAGTCCTATAGATTAGAAATAAAAAAGTTTTGTCGTTTTTGCAACGCCCATACATCACACAAAGAGACGATTTGAAGTTGGGCTCGTTCGTTCCCTGTCCAAGGCAGACGGACAACCGAAATAACATTGGTTGGAGGGTACATCAGCATGGGTAAAATCAGTAAATTCTTCCGCAACGTTGCTTCTGAAATGCGTAAGGTCAGCTGGCCAAAGCGTAAGGAGCTTACTCGCTATACGATTACGGTGCTTAGTACAGTCATATTTGTAGCTGTGTTTTTTGCAATTGTTGATCTAGGTATTTCTGCCGTTATTGACTGGATCTTGTAATGGATGATGGAGATTCTCTTCGCGTATGCGAAAATTTTCGTGTACAATAGGGAGAGAAATAAAAAAGCCCGTTTAGCGGGTTTTTTCATTGGAGAAAATAAGTTTGAAAAAAACGATCATATTTGATTGTACGTATAGGGTAGACTGATCAAGCCACTTACACATTTAAGTCGTATCTAGTTCCTAGCGGTAAGTTCATGGGTTTGTTGACAAAGGGCGGGCGTCAACCTTCCCGTCCATCTTATGCTTATTGTAGCTAAAGGGGCGCTTTGTAATTTAAAATTTAGAAAGGGGTGCCAACGTGGAGAAAAATTGGTATGTAGTTCATACGTATTCTGGTTATGAAAATAAAGTTAAAATGAATTTAGAAAAACGCGTTGAAACCATGGGAATGTCGGATAAAATCTTCCGCGTAGTCATTCCTGAAGAAGAAGAAACCGAGATTAAAGATGGTAAAGCAAAAACAGTGAAACGTAAAACATTCCCTGGTTACGTTCTTGTTGAAATCGTGATGACCGATGACTCTTGGTATGTCGTTCGAAATACACCTGGTGTAACAGGTTTCGTTGGTTCATCTGGTGGCGGATCGAAGCCAACGCCATTGCTTCCTGAAGAAGTAACACAGCTATTGAAACAAATGGGAATGCAAGAAAAGACCATTGAGGTCGACTTTGAAGTTGGCGAAAGCATAACGGTTAATGAAGGACCATTCGCTAACTTTGCTGGTGTAATTGAGGAGATTGACACAGCAAAAGGAAAAGTGAAAGTTCTTGTAAATATGTTTGGCCGTGAAACACCAGTGGAGCTTGAATTTACACAAGTTAACAAAATATAATTAGAAACATGTTGAATTTTAATTTGAAAGATGGTAATATCTTTAAAGTCAGTATGTCTCAATAGAGAGACTGAACTATCACTTACATTCTTAATATAAAAGAATCGATTTTGAGTGGGAGGGTATAACCCTATTACCACATCACGGACTTAAGGAGGTGTGTCTCGTGGCTAAAAAAGTTATTAAATTGGTAAAGCTTCAAATCCCAGCCGGGAAAGCTAATCCAGCTCCGCCGGTAGGTCCTGCATTGGGTCAAGCTGGTGTCAACATCATGGGATTCTGTAAAGAGTTCAATGCTCGTACAGCTGATCAAGCTGGTCTTATTATCCCTGTTGAAATTACGGTTTTTGAGGACCGTTCATTTACATTCATTACGAAAACTCCCCCTGCTGCAGTTCTTCTTAAGAAAGCAGCTGGTATCGAGTCAGGTTCAGGTGAACCTAACCGCAATAAAGTAGCGACTGTTAAGCGTGACAAGGTACGTGAAATCGCAGAAACAAAAATGCCAGATCTTAACGCAGCTGACGTTGAAGCAGCTATGCGTATGGTTGAAGGTACGGCTCGTAGCATGGGTATTACGATTGAAGACTAATTGATGCATGGCTTGGACGAGGTTGCGAAGTTGAAAAGTTTTTTCACTCGCAACCTTTATACGTGGGAGGTTATTCCGCTAAAACCACAATCGAGGAGGAAATAAAGAAATGGCTAAAAAAGGTAAAAAGTACGTTGAAGCAGCGAAACTTGTAGACCGCACTACAGCTTATGAAATCAACGAAGCGATTGATCTTGCGAAGAAAACAAGTTCAGTGAAATTCGATGCAACAGTAGAAGTGGCGTTCCGTCTAGGAATCGATACACGTAAAAATGATCAACAAATCCGTGGAGCAGTTGTACTTCCAAACGGAACTGGTAAAACGCAAAGTGTTCTTGTTTTCGCTAAAGGCGAAAAAGCGAAAGAAGCTGAAGCGGCTGGAGCTGACTTTGTTGGCGAAGGTGATCTAGTTCAAAAAATCCAAGGTGGTTGGTTCGACTTTGACGTAATCGTTGCTACACCAGATATGATGGGTGAAGTTGGTAAACTTGGGCGTGTCCTTGGACCAAAAGGCTTAATGCCGAACCCGAAAACTGGCACTGTGACATTCGATGTTGAGAAAGCTGTTAAAGAAATCAAGGCTGGTAAAGTTGAATACCGTGCTGAAAAAGCAGGTATCATCCACGTGCCAATCGGAAAAGTTTCTTTTGACTCTGCTAAGCTTGTTGAGAACTTCAATGCGATTTTTGACACAGTTCAAAAAGCAAAACCTGCTTCATCTAAGGGAACTTACATGAAGTCTGTGGCTGTATCAACAACAATGGGTCCTGGAATTAAGGTTGACCCATCTTCAGTTGTAACAAAGTAATAAACAAAAAATAATATTGACAGAGCGTTTGGTTTCTGCTAGTATTTAATATGTTGTGTAAGTATATAACCATTTGTACCGTAGACAGTAGGTGTCCGCTTGGACTTAATTTCCTGCCGAGGTCATTGCGATTTAAAGATGAAATCTTTTTATTGAAATGATACGCCTCTATGTCTACAAAAGACATAGAGGCTTTTTGATTGATCGACCGGTATAAATGACGCTCCAGATAAATCTACAGGAGGTGTTAAGATGAGCAGCATTATCGAGCAAAAGAAACAACTTGTAACAGAAATCCAAGAGAAGCTTCAAGGAAGTGTGTCAACAATTGTTGTTGACTATCGTGGACTATCTGTTGCGGAAGTAACTGAGCTACGTAAGGAACTTCGTGAAGCGGGTGTTGAGTTCAAAGTTTATAAAAACTCTATGACTCGCCGTGCAGCAGAAGGGGCTGGTCTTGGAGGTTTGAACGAAAACCTAACAGGACCAAACGCAATTGCATTCTCTACAGAGGACGCAGTTTCGCCAGCGAAGATCATCAACAACTTCGCTAAAAAACATGAGGCACTTGAAATTAAAGCTGGTGTCATGGAAGGTAATATTATCTCCGTTGAAGAAGTTAAAGCTCTTGCTGAACTTCCATCACGAGAAGGTCTTCTTTCTATGCTTCTTAGCGTACTTCAAGCACCAATTCGTGGTCTTGCGGTTGCTACTAAAGCAGTTGCAGATCAAAAAGAAGAACAAGGCGCTTAATTTTAAGCCATTATTAACCGGATGATGAAAATCATCTAAAAAAATTAAAACATCCACTAAGGAGGAACTATATCATGACTAAAGAACAAATGATCGAGGCTATCAAAGAAATGACAGTTCTTGAACTAAACGATCTTGTTAAAGCAATTGAAGAAGAATTTGGCGTATCTGCTGCTGCTCCTGTAGCTGCTGCTGGTGCTGCAGGTGGCGAAGCTGCTGCAGAGCAAACTGAATTTGACCTGATCCTTACACAAGCTGGATCTCAAAAAATCAAAGTTATCAAAGCGGTTCGTGAAATCACTGGTCTTGGCTTGAAAGAAGCTAAAGAAATAGTAGATAACGCTCCTAAAGCACTTAAAGAAGGCATTGCTAAAGAAGAAGCTGAAGAATTTAAAGCTAAGCTTGAAGAAGTTGGAGCTGGCGTAGAAGTTAAGTAATAACTTGGTGTAGAAAAAAGCTCGCTTGAATAGGCGAGCTTTTTTTAACGAAGAAATTATTGTAGGAGGGTGATCTGGCATGTCAGATCATTATTATTCCAAAACCCCTGGAGCAAATAGCAATCCGCAATGGTGGAATTTCCTTTTGCGCGGATATGAAATGCGATTTAAAACAGACCATGGTGTCTTTTCGAAACGAGAAGTAGACTTTGGCTCCAGGATATTAATTGAAGCGTTCACTGAACCGGAAATCGAAGGACCGTTATTAGACGTCGGATGTGGCTATGGGCCAATCGGACTTTCTTTAGCAAAAAGCTTTGCGAATCGCCAGGTGCATCTTGTAGATGTCAACAATCGTGCGCTAGACCTAGCGCGAGAAAATGCCTTACAGAATGACGTTTCTTCTGTAAAGGTATACGAGAGTGATTGCCTTGACCAAGTAACACCGACGAATTTCGCGGCAATTTTAACAAATCCTCCAATCCGAGCTGGCAAAAGGGTTGTTCATCGAATTTTAGAACAGAGTGTCGATCGACTAGCTCCAGGCGGAGAGTTGTGGGTGGTCATTCAGAAAAAACAAGGTGCACCCTCTGCTAAAGCGAAGTTAGAAGAACTTGTTCAAGACGTAAAAGTAGTGGATAAAAACAAAGGCTACTTTATTCTAAAAGCAAAAAGGGTTTGACCACCTTTTTTACGTGTGCTAGTATTGTAGGATGCAAAATTATTATCGTCACTAAGTATGTCCTTTTGTATAAAAGGATAAGTTAATGGAAATAATGGTTTAAATAATTGTACGTAAAATGGAAAATGTGGTTATTATAACCTCGTTTTCTATTTGTCTTATGTCCATTGTGTGATGACATTGAGCACATTGGGCACAATCAAAACGCTTGATTTGAGGGGTGAATCAGTTGACAGGTCAACTTGTTCAGTATGGACGACACCGCCAGCGCAGAAGTTTTGCGCGCATCAATGAGGTATTGGAACTTCCAAATCTGATTGAGATCCAGACGGCTTCATATGAATGGTTTTTAGAAGAAGGATTGAGAGAAATGTTTCGCGATATTTCCCCAATCGAAGACTTCACTGGAAATCTTTTGCTAGAGTTTATCGATTATAGCCTTGGAGAACCAAAGTATTCAGTAGATGAATCCAAGGAGCGTGATGTAACATATTCTGCTCCGCTCCGAGTTAAGGTTCGGTTGTTGAATAAAGAAACAGGTGAAGTAAAAGATCAAGATGTATTTATGGGAGATTTCCCTGTCATGACTGAAACGGGTACGTTTATCATCAACGGTGCTGAACGTGTAATCGTATCTCAGCTTGTTCGTTCACCAAGTGTTTATTTCCATGGTAAATTAGACAAAAACGGTAAGAAGGGCTTCGGAGCGACGGTGATTCCTAACCGTGGTGCGTGGCTAGAGTATGAAACGGATGCAAAAGACGTCGTGCACGTTCGAATTGATCGCACACGTAAGTTGCCAGTAACTGTTTTATTACGTGCATTAGGGTTCGGCACAGATCAAGAAATGATTGATTTGCTCGGAGACAATGAATATCTTCGTAATACGCTTGAGAAAGATAATACGGAAAGTGTTGAAAAAGCACTTTTAGAAATCTATGAACGTCTACGTCCTGGTGAACCACCAACAGTAGAGAATGCAAAGAGCCTTCTAGAGTCGCGATTCTTTGATCCAAAGCGTTATGACCTAGCAAATGTAGGTCGCTATAAAATGAATAAAAAGCTTGATATTAAGAATCGTCTTTTCGGTCAAGTTCTAGCGGAAACGCTAGCGGATCCTGAAACAGGTGAAATCTTAGCAGAAAAAGGAACAACGCTTGATCGTCGTAATTTAGATAAGTTAATCCCGTATCTTGAAATGGGAGTAGGCTTCAAGAAGGTCAATCCAGCTGGAAGTGTAGTTGAGGGAGATTTAACAATTCAATCAATTCGCATCCAAGTTCCAAATGCAGATAGTGACAAAGAAATCACCTTAATTGGAAACGCGTATGTAGATGATAGTGTTAAGAACATTACGGTTGAGGATATCATTTCGTCAATTAGTTATTTCTTTAACCTTTTACACGGTGTCGGTCTTACAGATGATATCGACCACCTTGGAAATCGTCGTCTGCGTTCTGTAGGTGAACTCCTTCAAAATCAATTCCGCATCGGGTTATCCCGTATGGAACGTGTTGTTCGTGAAAGAATGTCGATCCAAGACACTAATACGATCACACCTCAGCAACTCATCAATATTCGTCCGGTTATTGCATCAATTAAAGAGTTCTTTGGTAGCTCTCAATTATCGCAGTTTATGGACCAAACAAATCCGCTTGCTGAGTTGACGCATAAACGTCGTCTATCAGCACTTGGACCCGGTGGTTTGACACGAGAACGCGCAGGCTTTGAAGTGCGTGACGTTCACTACTCTCACTACGGTCGTATGTGCCCAATTGAAACGCCTGAGGGACCAAATATCGGTCTGATCAACTCCCTATCTAGTTTCGCAAAAGTAAATCGTTTTGGTTTTATCGAAACACCTTACCGCCGCATTGACCCTGAGACGGGAAAAGTAACGGATCGTATCGATTACCTAACGGCTGACGTAGAAGATAATTACGTAGTTGCACAAGCAAACGCTCGTCTTGGTGAAGATGGCTCATTCCTTGATGAAGAAGTAGTTTCCCGTTTCCGCGGTGAAAACACTGTAATCAGGCGTGATCGTCTCGACTACATGGACGTTTCTCCGAAGCAGGTAGTTTCTGCAGCGACAGCATGCATTCCTTTCTTAGAAAACGATGACTCCAACCGCGCTCTAATGGGAGCGAACATGCAGCGTCAAGCAGTTCCATTGATGAATCCAGAAGCTCCATTTGTAGGTACAGGTATGGAACACGTTTCTGCGAGGGATTCAGGTGCTGCTGTTATTAACAAACATGAAGGTATTGTTGAACGCGTTCAAGCAAGCCAAATTTGGGTTCGACGTCTTGTCGACATTGACGGCAAGGAAACAGAAGGCGATCTTGATAAATACAAAATGCAAAAATTCATTCGTTCAAACCAAGGAACATGTTATAACCAACGCCCAATCGTGGCAGTTGGCGACCGTGTTGTAAAAGGAGAAATTCTTGCAGATGGTCCATCGATGGAAAAAGGCGAGCTTGCACTAGGAAGAAACGTGCTCGTTGGTTTCATGACATGGGATGGATACAACTATGAGGATGCTGTCATTATGAGTGAGCGTCTGGTAAAAGACGACGTATACACGTCGATTCATATTGAAGAATATGAGTCAGAGTCACGTGATACAAAGCTTGGACCAGAAGAAATCACACGTGATATTCCAAACGTTGGGGAAGATGCATTGCGCAATCTTGATGAGCGTGGAATCATTCGTGTTGGTGCAGAAGTAAAAGACGGTGACATCCTTGTTGGTAAAGTAACGCCTAAAGGGGTTACAGAATTAACAGCGGAAGAACGTCTTCTACACGCTATTTTTGGTGAAAAAGCACGTGAAGTTCGTGATACTTCCTTAAAAGTGCCTCACGGTGCCGGTGGAATTATCCTTGATGTGAAGATCTTTAACCGTGAAGACGGCGATGAACTTCCACCTGGAGTGAATCAACTTGTCCGTGCGTATATCGTCCAAAAGAGAAAAATCTCTGTTGGGGATAAAATGGCGGGGCGTCACGGAAACAAAGGTGTTATTTCGCGTATTCTTCCAGAAGAAGATATGCCTTATATGCCAGATGGCACCCCGATTGACATCATGTTAAACCCACTTGGTGTACCATCACGTATGAACATCGGACAAGTTCTTGAAATGCACATAGGAATGGCTGCTCGCGCAATGGGAATCCATATTGCAACGCCAGTATTCGATGGAGCGAACGAGGAAGATGTTTGGGCAACGATCGAAGAAGCAGGTATGTCACGTGACGGTAAAACGGTACTTTATGATGGAAGATCCGGTGACCCGTTCGACAATCGTGTATCCGTTGGGATTATGTATATGATTAAACTGGCTCACATGGTTGATGATAAGCTTCACGCTCGTTCAACTGGACCTTACTCACTTGTTACTCAGCAGCCACTAGGTGGTAAAGCTCAGTTTGGTGGACAACGTTTTGGTGAGATGGAAGTTTGGGCACTTGAAGCATATGGTGCTGCTTATACACTACAAGAGATTCTTACAGTTAAGTCAGATGATGTTGTTGGTCGTGTGAAAACATACGAAGCCATTGTCAAAGGGGATAGCGTACCTGAACCGGGCGTACCTGAATCATTCAAAGTATTGATCAAAGAGCTTCAAAGCTTAGGTATGGACGTTAAGATGCTATCAAGTAACGATGAAGAAATTGAAATGCGTGACCTTGATGAAGAAGAAGAAGTTCATCAAGCGGATGCATTGAACATTGCTCCGGAAGCCGGTGTAGCGTCATCAGAAACCGTTGCAACAAAAGAATGAACACTATTGTGCAGATAACCGACAAAAGGGCAAATCCTGTAAACGAAAAGGGAGGTAGGCTCCTTGATAGATGTTAACAATTTTGAGTACATGAAAATTGGTTTGGCGGCTCCTGATAAGATCCGTTCATGGTCTTTCGGTGAAGTCAAAAAGCCAGAAACTATTAACTATCGTACATTAAAGCCTGAAAAGGATGGTCTTTTCTGCGAGCGTATTTTCGGTCCACAAAAGGACTGGGAATGTCACTGTGGTAAATACAAACGTGTCCGTTATAAAGGCGTTGTTTGTGACCGCTGTGGAGTAGAAGTTACACGTGCGAAAGTACGTCGTGAACGCATGGGCCATATCGAATTAGCAGCACCTGTTTCTCATATTTGGTACTTCAAAGGAATTCCAAGCCGTATGGGACTTGTTCTTGACATGTCTCCTCGTGCATTGGAAGAAGTTATTTACTTCGCTTCTTATGTTGTAACTGAAGCTGGTGATACAGCACTTGAGAAAAAACAATTGCTTTCAGAGAAAGAATATCGTGCATATCGCGATAAATACCGCAATAAATTCCAAGCAGCTATGGGAGCAGAAGCAATCAAAAAACTTCTTCAAGACCTAGACTTGGACAAAGAAGCAGAAATGCTAAAAGAAGAACTTAAAACCGCTCAAGGTCAACGTCGTACTCGTGCGATCAAACGCCTTGAAGTAGTCGAATCTTTCCGTAACTCAGGCAACTATCCTGATTGGATGATTCTTGACGTACTTCCTGTCATCCCACCGGAGCTTCGCCCGATGGTTCAGTTGGATGGTGGCCGTTTTGCTACATCTGATTTAAATGACTTGTACCGTCGTGTAATTAACCGTAACAACCGCCTTAAGCGACTATTGGATCTTGGTGCTCCTAGCATCATCGTTCAGAATGAAAAGCGTATGTTGCAAGAAGCGGTTGATGCATTGATTGATAATGGTCGTCGTGGCCGTCCGGTAACAGGACCAGGTAACCGTCCGTTGAAATCACTTTCTCATATGCTTAAAGGGAAGCAAGGACGTTTCCGTCAAAATCTTCTCGGTAAGCGTGTTGACTACTCAGGTCGTTCTGTTATCGTAGTTGGGCCTAATCTGAAGATGTATCAGTGTGGTCTTCCTAAGGAAATGGCACTTGAGCTGTTTAAACCATTCGTTATGAAAGAACTTGTTGGACGTGGACTAGCACACAACATTAAAAGTGCAAAACGTAAGATCGAACGCGGTCACAATGAGGTATGGGATGTTCTTGAAGAGGTAATTAAGGAACACCCCGTGTTGCTTAACCGAGCACCAACGCTTCACCGTCTTGGAATTCAAGCATTCGAACCTACTCTTGTAGAAGGTCGTGCGATCCGTCTGCATCCACTTGTATGTACTGCATACAACGCCGATTTTGATGGTGACCAAATGGCGGTTCACGTTCCACTTTCTTCTGAAGCACAAGCTGAAGCGCGTCTACTTATGTTAGCAGCGCAAAACATCTTGAATCCGAAGGACGGAAAGCCAGTAGTTACCCCATCTCAGGATATGGTCTTGGGTAACTACTACGTGACACTCGAGCGCAAAGACGCAGTAGGTGAAGGACATATTTTCCGTGATGCGGATGAAGTACTTCTTGCTTATCAAAATGGATATGTACACCTTCACAGTCGTATTGCGATTCATGCAAGCTCAGTGAAAAAAGATAATTTTACAGAAGAGCAGCTTAAGAAGCTTCTTTTAACTACACCAGGGAAGATCATCTTTAACGAAATTCTTCCGAAATCATTCCCATACATCAATGAGCCGACAATGGAAAACTTAGAAGTGGCAACACCGGATAAGTTCTTCGTTGATCCAACGACAGATGTTAAAGAATATATCAAATCAAGTGAGATAGTCTCACCATTTAACAAAAAATATCTAGGAAATGTTATCGCTGAAGTGTTTAAGAGATTCCATATTACGGAAACATCGAGTATGCTTGATAGCATGAAAAACCTAGGCTTTAAGCATTCTACACGTGCAGGTATTACAATCGGTATCGCGGACATCGTTGCATTACCAGAGAAGCAAGGCATTTTAATTGAAGCTCAAGATAAAGTAGACAAAGTGACAAAGCAGTTCCGACGCGGTCTTATTACCGAAGAAGAACGCTACGATCGTGTCATCTCAATCTGGAGTTCCGCGAAAGATGTGATTCAAGATAAACTAATGCTCACGCTTGATCACCTAAATCCAATCTACATGATGAGTGATTCAGGTGCCCGTGGTAACGCATCTAACTTTACGCAACTAGCTGGTATGCGTGGTCTAATGGCCAACCCAGCTGGACGTATCATCGAACTACCAATCAAATCAAGTTTCCGTGAGGGACTAACAGTACTTGAGTACTTTATCTCTACACACGGTGCGCGTAAAGGTCTTGCTGATACAGCACTGAAAACGGCTGATTCAGGTTACCTAACTCGTCGTCTTGTCGATGTGGCACAAGATGTAATCGTTCGTGAAGAAGATTGCGGCACTGACCGTGGACTTCGTGTTCGTTCATTAAAAGATGGAACTGAAACCATCGAACCACTTGAAGAACGTCTAGAAGGACGTTATTCAAATCAAACTATTAAACATCCTGAAACAGGTGAAGTATTTGTTAAGAAAAATCAATTGATTACAGAAGATATAGCGCGTCAAATTATCGAAGCTAGTATCGAAGAAGTGTCAATTCGCTCGGCGTTCACTTGTAACACGCGCCATGGTGTATGTGAGAAATGTTATGGTAAGAACCTTGCAACAGGTGAAAAGGTTGAAGTAGGAGAAGCGGTTGGAATTATCGCTGCTCAATCAATCGGAGAGCCTGGTACACAGTTAACCATGCGTACGTTCCATACAGGTGGGGTAGCAGGTAGTGATATTACACAAGGTCTTCCTCGTATCCAAGAAATCTTTGAAGCCCGTAATCCAAAAGGACAAGCGGTTATTTCTGAGATTGCTGGTGTGGTAACCGCTATTAGCGAAGGGAAAGATCGTCAGCAAGAAATCACTGTTAAAGGCGAGATAGAAACAAGAAGCTATTTAGCTCCTTATACAGCACGTCTAAAAGTGGATATTGATGATGCTATCGCTCGTGGTCAGGCACTTACAGAGGGTTCGATCGATCCGAAAGAACTGATTAAGATCCGTGATGTAGCTGCAGTTCAAGAGTACTTGTTGCAGGAAGTGCAAAAAGTTTACCGCATGCAGGGTGTTGAGATCGGTGACAAGCACGTTGAAGTAATGGTTCGTCAGATGCTTCGAAAAGTACGCGTGATTGAAGCTGGTGAGACAGAACTGCTTCCTGGCTCGTTACTTGATATCCATCAATTCTTGGAAGCAAATAACAACATATTGCTAGAAGGTAAACAACCTGCAACTGGTCGCCCGTTGATTCTCGGAATCACAAAAGCGTCTCTTGAAACAGAATCCTTCTTATCAGCGGCATCTTTCCAGGAGACAACTCGTGTCCTTACAGATGCAGCTATTAAAGGTAAACGTGATGAACTTCTAGGTCTTAAAGAGAATGTTATCATCGGTAAGCTTGTTCCAGCTGGAACGGGTATGCAGCGTTATCGCCAAGCTGAAATCGAATCCGAAGATACTACTGTTGAAGAACCAGTATCGGTAGACTAATTCAGTTCTATCGTTTCAATTTTTGAACGGCAAATGGTAGCTCTTTAAAAAGAGTGAAAATGCGATGCCGAACAATGGCATCGCATTTTCAATTTCTTTTTAAACGTTTGTTGACATCACATAGGTGAGATGATAATATAATCAAGGTTGCTCCTATCTGTAACCTGTTACTTTGGAGGATATGAAGATGTCTTATGAAAAAGTATCACAGGCTAAACACATCATTGTAGGATCTAAGCAAGTCGTAAAGGCCCTCAAGGCAGGATCAATCCTAGAGGTGATCGTAGCTGATGATGCGGATGTCCATTTAATCGCTAAGATTATACACACCGCTAAAGATATGAACGTGTCTATTTCCCATGTTGAATCAATGAAGAAGCTTGGGAAAGCATGCGGAATCGAAGTCGGTGCCGTTGCGGTAGCCATTACTGTTTAAACGTGTTTTTGTAGTAATACACTACAAAAGCTTTGTTTTTACCTAAAAATGAACCACCTGGATGTGTGGGCTTACAACAATTTTGAAAGGAGGAAAAAACTCATGCCAACTATTAACCAATTAGTGCGTAAACCACGCAAATCAAAAGGTACGAAATCTACAGCACCTGCATTGAACAAAGGTTACAATAGCTTCAAGAAAAAAGCTACTAATGCAACCTCACCTCAAAAACGCGGTGTTTGTACTCGTGTTGGAACAATGACACCGAAGAAACCAAACTCGGCTCTTCGTAAATATGCACGTGTTCGTTTAACAAACCAAATCGAGGTTAATGCTTACATTCCTGGCGTAGGACACAACCTGCAAGAACACAGTGTTGTTTTACTTCGCGGAGGACGTGTGAAGGATTTACCAGGGGTACGTTACCACATCGTTCGTGGTGCGCTTGATACTGCTGGAGTTGATGGACGCCGTCAAGGTCGTTCTAAATACGGTACTAAGAGACCGAAAGTTAAAAAATAATATAGCTATATAAATTGATTTTCTCATGAAAGGAGGAACATACATGCCTCGTAAAGGTGCAGTAGCAAAACGTGACGTGTTACCAGATCCGATTTATAATTCGAAATTGGTTACTCGTTTAATTAACAAAATTATGATTGACGGTAAGAGAGGTACAGCTCAAAAAATTCTTTATTCAGCGTTTGATGTGATTCAAGAACGCAGCGGTAAGGATGCTCTTGAAGTATTCGATCAAGGCCTTAAAAACATCATGCCAGTTCTTGAAGTTCGCGCACGCCGTGTAGGTGGAGCAAACTATCAAGTACCAGTTGAGGTTCGCCCTGAACGTCGTACAACTCTAGGTCTTCGTTGGTTAGTTGATAACGCTCGTAAGCGTGGAGAAAAGACAATGCAAGAACGTCTTGCTAACGAAATTCTTGATGCAGCAAACAACACTGGAGCTGCAGTGAAGAAACGCGAAGATACACACAAAATGGCAGAAGCAAATAAAGCATTTGCTCACTACCGCTGGTAAGATTGAAATAAAGTTCTACCATATTACTATCTTAGGAAGGAGAAAGACCCATGCCTAGAGAGTTCTCCTTAAAAGACACTCGTAATATCGGTATCATGGCTCACATCGATGCTGGTAAAACGACTGCTACGGAGCGTATCCTGTACTATACAGGTCGTATTCATAAGATCGGCGAAACGCATGAAGGTGCTTCACAAATGGACTGGATGGAGCAGGAGCAAGAGCGTGGAATCACGATTACTTCTGCTGCAACAACAGCTTCATGGAATAACCACCGCGTTAACATCATTGATACACCAGGACACGTAGACTTCACTGTTGAAGTTGAACGTTCACTTCGTGTACTTGATGGTGCAGTAGGTGTACTTGATGCCCAATCGGGTGTTGAGCCACAAACTGAAACTGTATGGCGTCAAGCGACGACATATGGTGTACCTCGTATTGTGTTCGTTAATAAAATGGACAAAATTGGTGCGGATTTCTTGTACTCAGTTGGTACAATTCATGATCGTCTACAAGCTAATGCACACCCAATTCAACTTCCAATTGGTGCTGAAGATGACTTCGAAGGTATCATTGATCTTGTTGAAATGGTTGCACATTTCTATGCAGATGATCTTGGAACTAGCATTGAACAACGCGAAATTCCAGAAGATTATAGAGAACTAGCTGACGAATACCGTGGAAAACTTATTGAAGCGGTAGCGGACCTAGACGAAGATCTTATGATGAAATATCTTGAAGGTGAAGAATTCACTACTGAAGAACTTAAGGCTGCAATCCGTAAAGGAACTGTAAACGTTGAGTTCTACCCAGTAATCTGTGGTTCTGCTTTCAAAAACAAAGGTGTTCAACTTTTGTTGGATGCTGTTATCGACTACCTGCCATCGCCATTAGATGTAGAGTCTATCAAAGGGATCGTTCCAGATTCTGACGAAGAAGTGTCTCGCCCACCAAGCGACGACGAACCATTTGCTGCTCTAGCATTCAAAGTAATGACAGATCCGTATGTTGGTAAACTAACGTTCTTCCGTGTATACTCAGGTGTACTTAAATCCGGTTCATACGTTCAGAACTCTTCTAAAGGTAAGCGTGAGCGCGTAGGACGTATCCTACAAATGCACGCAAACTCTCGTGAAGAGATTCCTGAAGTATATGCTGGTGATATCGCGGCTGCTGTTGGTCTTAAAGATACAACAACAGGGGACACTCTATGTGAAGAAAAGAGTCTTGTAATTCTTGAGTCTATGGAATTCCCAGAGCCAGTTATCTCTGTTGCGATCGAACCTAAGTCGAAAGCTGACCAAGATAAAATGGGTCAAGCTCTTCAAAAACTTCAGGAAGAAGATCCAACATTCCACGCGCACACTGACCAAGAAACTGGTCAAACGATCATCGCAGGTATGGGTGAACTACACCTTGATATCCTTGTTGACCGTATGCGTCGTGAATTTAAAGTAGAAGCAAACGTGGGTGCTCCTCAGGTCTCTTACCGTGAGACATTCCGTGGCTCTGCACAAGTGGAAGGGAAATTCGTACGCCAATCTGGTGGACGTGGACAATTTGGACACGTTAAAATCGAATTCGCTCCAAATGAAGAAGGAAAAGGCTTTGAATTCGAAAATGGTATCGTAGGTGGTACTGTTCCTCGTGAATACATCCCTGCTGTTCAAGCAGGTCTTGAAGATTCACTAGATAACGGTGTACTTGCTGGTTACCCACTTATCGATATTAAAGCTCGTCTATATGATGGTTCTTACCATGATGTTGACTCTTCTGAAATGGCGTTTAAGATCGCTGCATCAATGGCACTGAAAAATGCTGTATCTAAGTGTAATCCAGTACTTCTTGAGCCGCTTATGCGTGTGGAAGTAACAATTCCTGAAGAGTACATGGGTGATATCATGGGTGACATTACGTCACGCCGTGGTCGAGTTGAAGGTATGACATCTCGCGGTAACGCACAGGTCGTTAAATCATTCGTTCCACTAGCTGAAATGTTTGGCTATGCAACGTCACTTCGCTCGAATACACAAGGACGTGGAACATTCTCAATGTTCTTCGATCACTATGAAGAAGTACCTAAATCAATCTCCGAAGAAATCATTAAGAAAAACAAAGGGGAATAATTGATTTAGCAATTGCTATCAAGTATAACTACATTTATGTAAGTCATGGTGCTGAGGAGTGTCTTGCACTCCTCAACACCATATCAAAATAAAATTTGAATATTTACTATCTAAAGGAGGAATTCTCAAATGGCTAAGGAAAAATTTGACCGTTCGAAAACCCATGCTAATATTGGTACAATCGGACACGTTGACCATGGTAAAACAACTCTAACTGCTGCAATCACAACTGTACTTCATAAGAAATATGGTCGTGGAGAAGCAATGGCATATGATCAAATTGATGGTGCTCCAGAAGAGCGCGAGCGCGGAATCACAATCTCAACAGCACACGTTGAGTACGAAACTGAGACTCGTCACTATGCACACGTTGATTGCCCAGGACACGCTGACTATGTTAAAAACATGATCACGGGTGCTGCACAAATGGACGGAGGAATCCTAGTAGTATCTGCTGCTGATGGTCCAATGCCACAAACTCGTGAGCACATCCTTCTTTCTCGTCAAGTAGGTGTACCTTACCTTGTTGTATTCATGAACAAATGTGACATGGTAGACGACGAAGAGCTTCTTGAATTAGTTGAAATGGAAATCCGTGATCTTCTTTCAGACTACGACTTCCCTGGCGACGATATTCCAGTAATCAAAGGTTCTGCTCTTAAAGCTCTTGAAGGAGAAGCTGAGTGGGAAGAAAAAATCTATGAGCTTATGGAAGCTGTAGATAGCTATATCCCAACTCCAGAGCGTGACACTGAAAAACCTTTCATGATGCCAATTGAGGATGTATTCTCAATCACTGGACGTGGAACAGTTGCTACAGGACGTGTTGAGCGTGGACAAGTTAAAGTTGGTGACGTAGTTGACATCATCGGTTTAACTGAAGAGCCAAAATCAACAACTGTAACAGGTGTTGAAATGTTCCGTAAGCTTCTTGACTATGCTGAAGCTGGTGACAACATTGGTGCACTTCTTCGTGGGGTATCACGTGAAGACATCAACCGTGGACAAGTTCTTGCTAAGCCAGGAACAATCACTCCGCACACTAACTTCAAAGCTGAAGTTTATGTTCTTTCAAAAGAAGAGGGTGGACGTCACACTCCATTCTTCACTAACTACCGCCCACAGTTCTACTTCCGTACAACTGACGTAACTGGCGTTTGTAACCTTCCTGAAGGAGTAGAAATGGTTATGCCTGGCGACAACATCGAAATGACTGTTGAGCTAATCTCTCCTATCGCGATCGAAGAAGGAACTAAGTTCTCTATTCGTGAAGGTGGACGTACAGTAGGCGCTGGCGTAGTTGCTACTATCCAGAAGTAATTATTGCTAATGCTTTTAACCCCCCACACTCAATTTTGAGTGTGGGGGGTTTATTTTATAGTTAACAAAAATTGCTGAAAACAATAGGGAAAAGAAATTTGCTTTTCTATAGAAGAAAAACGATTTGGTGTATGGTGAGATCGTGTTAAAGCCAAGAACACACACAATAAATCATTTAGTAACTTTGAAGTTATTACACTTTGACTAGAAGAACCGTTTACGAGTAACTGTTATCCTCATAAGAGGGAATAACCTATGAATTTTCTGCCTATTACAGCACCGCTTGAAAGATTGGAACATCCCTCGTATAATGAAGAAAGTGTGTTATTAAGGTAATTTCATAAAAAGACTTGCGGAATTTATTTATTTTCTGTATAATATCTAATGTTGGTCTTTGACTGCGATGATGCGGGAGGTTGCCGACACACCAGGCCGCTTTGCCATGGCAAGTGTGTGGGAAATTTCCGCGGAGAATGTCTATTATTAAATAGGCGAAAAAGGAGGGAAAATAATGGCAAAACAAAAAATTCGTATCCGTTTGAAAGCGTACGATCACAGAATCCTTGATCAATCAGCAGAGAAAATTGTTGAAACTGCAAAACGTTCAGGTGCAAGCGTATCAGGTCCAATCCCGCTTCCAACTGAAAAGTCAGTTTACACGATTCTTCGTGCGGTACACAAATACAAGGATGCTCGTGAGCAGTTCGAAATGCGCACGCACAAACGTCTAGTTGATATTGTGAACCCAACACCACAAACGGTAGATGCTCTTATGCGTCTTGACTTACCGTCTGGCGTTGACATCGAAATCAAACTTTAAACAAAAAATAAATAACTAAAACAAATTAGGAGGTGTGACTAATGACCAAAGGAATCTTAGGTAGAAAGATTGGAATGACTCAAGTTTTTGCTGAAAATGGTGACTTGATCCCTGTAACTGTAATCGAAGCAACGCCAAACGTTGTTCTTCAAAAGAAAGCAGTTGATACAGACGGATACGAGGCAATCCAAATTGGTTTCGAAGACAAGCGCGCAAAGCTTTCGAACAAACCAGAAGGTGGCCATGCAACTAAGGCAGGAACTACTCCTAAGCGCTTCGTCCGTGAAATCCGCGGTGTTGAACTTGGAGAGTATGAGGTTGGTCAAGAAGTCAAGGTAGAAATTTTCGCAGAAGGCGATGTAGTGGATGTGACAAGTACTTCGAAGGGTAAAGGTTTCCAAGGTGCGATTAAGCGCCACAACCAATCCCGCGGACCTATGTCTCATGGTTCTCGCTATCACCGTCGTCCTGGTTCAATGGGTCCTGTAGATCCGAACCGTGTATTCAAAGGTAAAAAATTACCTGGACGCATGGGTGGGAAAAGAAAAACGATTCAAAACCTATCAATTGTTAAAGTTGATGTTGATCGTAACCTTCTTCTCATTAAAGGAAATGTCCCAGGCCCGAACAAATCAATGATTCAAGTAAATAGTGCGGTTAAAGCTAACTAATAGACACTATCGGAAAGGAGGAAACAAGAATGCCTAAAGTATCTCTATACAAACAAGACGGTTCGACAGCTGGTGAACTTCAGCTAAACGAAACGATCTTCGGTATTGAGCCAAACAACGCAGTGATGTTTGAGGCAGTAGTAATGCAACGCGCATCATTACGCCAAGGATCACACAAAGTAAAAAATCGTTCTGAAGTACGTGGCGGTGGACGTAAGCCATGGCGTCAAAAAGGTACAGGTCGTGCTCGTCAAGGGTCAATCCGCTCACCACAATGGCGTGGCGGTGGCGTAGTCTTCGGACCAACACCACGTAGCTACAGCTATAAGCTTCCTAAAAAAGTACGTCGCCTAGCGATTAAATCAGCTCTTTCTTCCAAAGTGGTTGAAGAGAAACTAGTAGTACTAGAGGCGCTTTCATTCGAAACGCCAAAAACAAAGGAATTTGCATCAGTGCTTAAAAACCTTTCAGTAGACAAGAAAGTCCTAGTTGTGACTGACGGTCTTGATGAAAATGTTGCACTAGCTGGTCGCAATATTCCAGGTGTAACAATCGTTTCTGCTAACGGAGTCAGCGTTCTTGACGTGCTTGGTCACGACAAGTTAATTATGACAAAATCAGCAGTTCAAAAAGTAGAGGAGGTGCTTGTATAATGGAAGCTCGTGATATCATTAAGCGCCCCGTAATTACTGAACGTTCTTCAGACCTTATGGGTGAGAAGAAATATACGTTTGAAGTTGACACTCGTGCCAATAAAACACAAGTTAAACACGCAATCGAAGAAGTTTTTGGTGTAGACGTATCTAAAGTAAACATCATGAACTACAAAGGTAAATACAAGCGCATGGGTCGTTATGCTGGTTATACTAACAAGCGTCGCAAAGCGATTGTAACCCTAACAACAGAAAGCAAAGAAATCGAATTTTTCGAAGCTTAATAACTAATTTTTAGAAGAGGAGGGAACAGAATGGCGATTAAAAAGTACAAACCTACCTCTAACGGTCGTCGCGGCATGACAACTTCTGATTTTGCTGAGATTACAACTAGCACGCCAGAAAAATCACTCCTTGCGCCTATAAAGCGTAAAGGTGGTCGTAACAACCAAGGTAAGTTAACCGTTCGTCATCAAGGTGGCGGTCACAAGCGTCAATACCGTGTCATCGATTTCAAGCGTAACAAAGATGGCATTCCAGGACGCGTTGCCACAATCGAGTATGATCCAAACCGTTCAGCAAACATTGCACTTATCAATTACATTGATGGTGAAAAACGTTACATCCTAGCTCCTAAGGGACTAGTAGTGGGCATGGAAGTTATGTCTGGTCCAGAAGCGGACATCAAAACAGGTAATACACTTCCACTTATCAACATTCCTGTTGGTACAGTAATCCACAATATCGAGCTAAAACCTGGTAAAGGTGGTCAGCTAGTACGTTCAGCTGGTACATCAGCACAGGTTCTTGGTAAAGAGGGTAAATACGTACTTGTACGTCTTAACTCAGGTGAAACACGTATGATCCTTGCTACTTGCCGCGCTACAGTAGGTCAAGTTGGTAACGAACAACACGAACTTATCAACATTGGTAAAGCAGGTCGTTCTCGTTGGTTAGGCAAACGCCCAACTGTACGTGGATCTGTAATGAACCCGAACGATCACCCGCACGGTGGTGGTGAAGGTAAAGCACCAATCGGACGTAAATCACCAATGTCTCCATGGGGTAAACCAACTCTTGGTTACAAAACGCGTAAGAAAACGAATAAATCCGATAAATTTATCGTACGTCGCCGTAAAAAATAACGGGATTGAGCTGCGGTTCAACAATCGAACCGTAGGACAATCACGAAGGGAGGTTCCAATATGGGTCGCAGCTTGAAAAAAGGACCTTTTGTGGACGATCATTTGATGGTAAAGGTTGAGAAGCTTAACGAAGCAGATAAGAAACAAGTTGTTAAAACTTGGTCTCGTCGTTCAACGATCTTCCCAGCATTCATCGGTCACACAATCGCTGTATACGATGGACGCAAACATGTTCCAGTATACGTCACAGAAGACATGGTAGGACACAAGCTTGGTGAATTTGCACCTAGCCGTACGTACAGAGGCCATGGCAACGATGACAAGAAAACAAGACGCTAATTGAGAGGAGGCTATCCTAATGCAAGCTAAAGCTGTTGCAAGAACAGTTCGTATTGCTCCTCGTAAAGTACGCCTAGTAGCAGATTTAATCCGAGGTAAACAGATCGGAGAAGCGGTTGCTATTTTAAACCACACTCCACGTTCTGCTTCACCAGTTGTTGAAAAGGTATTGAAATCTGCTGCAGCGAACGCTGAGCATAACTACGATATGGACATCAATAATCTAGTGATTACAGAGGCCTACGTAAACGAAGGTCCAACACTTAAACGTTTCCGTCCACGTGCGATGGGTCGTGCAAGTGCAATCAACAAACGTACTAGCCACATTACAATCGTGGTATCTGAACAAAAGGAGGGATAATACGTGGGTCAAAAAATACATCCAATAGGATTACGTATAGGAATCATTCGTGACTGGGATTCAAAATGGTTCGCGGGCAAAGACTATGCAGATCTTCTTCATGAAGACCTTAAAGTTCGTGACTATATCGATGGACGCCTGAAAGAAGCTTCTGTTTCTAAGGTTGAAATCGAACGTGCGGCTAACCGCATTAACATTACAATTCACACTGCTAAGCCTGGTATGGTTATTGGTAAAGGTGGAACTGAAGTGGAAGCACTTCGTAAAGACCTTAACAAAATCACTAACAAGCGTGTTCACATCAACATTGTTGAAATCAAGAGAGCTGATCTTGATGCGAAACTAGTAGGTGAAAACATTGCACGTCAATTGGAAAACCGCGTGTCATTCCGTCGTGCACAAAAACAATCAATCCAACGTACTATGCGTGCTGGCGCTAAAGGGATCAAAACACAAGTTTCTGGTCGTCTTGGTGGAGCTGACATCGCTCGTGCTGAACATTACAGCGAAGGAACTGTTCCACTTCATACTCTTCGTGCTGACATCGATTACGCTCATGTTGAAGCGGATACTACGTATGGTAAGCTTGGAGTTAAAGTATGGATTTATCGTGGAGAAGTCCTTCCTACTAAGAACAAGAAGAATGTCGAGGAAGGAGGAAACTAATCATGTTATTGCCTAAGCGCGTTAAATATCGTCGTGTACACCGTGGGAAAATGCGCGGTCAAGCGAAGGGTGGTACTGAAGTAAGTTTCGGTGAATACGGCCTGCAAGCTGTTGATGCTAGCTGGATCACAAACCGTCAAATCGAAGCTGCTCGTATTGCAATGACTCGTTACATGAAACGTGGCGGTAAAGTATGGATTAAAATTTTCCCGCACAAACCTTTCACGAAAAAACCTCTTGAAGTCCGAATGGGTTCTGGTAAAGGTGCTCCTGAAGGATGGGTTGCAGTCGTGAAACCGGGTAAGGTTATGTTTGAAATTGCTGGAGTTTCTGAAGAGGTAGCACGCGAAGCTCTTCGCCTTGCAGCACACAAACTTCCTATCAAATGTAAGTTTGTAAAACGTGAAGAAATTGGTGGTGAATCAAATGAAAGCTAATGAAATTCGTGAACTAACCACTGCTGAAATTGAACAAAAAGTAAAATCACTTAAAGAAGAGCTTTTCAACCTTCGTTTCCAACTTGCAACAGGTCAATTGGAAAACACAGCTCGTATTCGTCAAGTACGTAAAGCCATTGCTCGCATGAAAACCGTGATTCGTGCAAGAGAAATTGGCGCAAACAACTGATAACTGAGAGGAGGTTTGCAGCATGAGTGAACGCAATCAGCGTAAAGTTTATACTGGCCGTGTTGTGTCTGATAAAATGGACAAAACAATCACTGTGTTGGTTGAGACGCAAAAGAAACATTCACTTTATGGCAAACGAGTAAAATACTCTAAAAAGTATAAAGCTCACGACGAACAGAATGAAGCCAAAATTGGCGACATCGTTCGTGTAATGGAAACTCGCCCGCTTTCAGCAACTAAACGTTTCCGTCTAGTGGAAGTCGTAGAAAAAGCGGTTATTATCTAATATATTGTTCGGATATGTTAATTCCGAGGGGAGGTAACCTACATGATTCAACAAGAATCCCGTTTAAAAGTAGCTGACAATTCTGGCGCACGTGAAGTATTAACAATTAAAGTACTTGGTGGCTCTGGCCGCAAAACTGCTAACATTGGTGATGTGATCGTCTGCACAGTGAAACAAGCAACACCAGGTGGCGTTGTTAAAAAAGGTGAAGTTGTAAGAGCAGTAGTTGTTCGTACAAAGAGTGGAGTACGCCGCGTTGATGGTACTTACATCAAATTCGACGAAAACGCTTGTGTTATCATCAAAGACGACAAGAGCCCTCGTGGAACCCGTATCTTCGGACCGGTTGCTCGTGAACTTCGTGACAATAGCTTCATGAAGATCGTTTCTCTTGCACCAGAAGTTCTGTAATTGATCAATAACCACCGTATCAAGGAGGTGCGACAGGATGCACGTAAAAAAAGGCGATAAAGTAATGGTTATTTCGGGTAAAGATAAAGGCAAGACAGGTACAATTCTTGCTTCTTTCCCTAAAAAAGATCGCGTGCTTGTTGAGGGTGTAAACATCGTCAAGAAGCACTCTAAACCTTCTCAAATGAATCCACAAGGTGGAATCATGAACATGGAGGCAGCAGTTCACGTATCAAACGTGATGCTAATCGATCCAAAGACAAATGAGCCAACACGCGTTGGTTACAAAGTTGAGGACGGTAAAAAAGTACGTATTGCAAAAAAATCAGGTGAATCTTTAGATAAATAGTCAAAGAAGAAGGGAGGTACTCAAGAATGAACCGCCTAAAAGAAAAGTTCAATAACGAAATCACACCTGCACTAGTTAGCAAATTTAACTACACGTCAGTGATGCAGGTACCAAAAATCGATAAAATCGTAATCAATATGGGTGTTGGTGACGCAGTTCAAAACACTAAATCTCTAGATACAGCGGTAGAAGAACTAGCTACAATCACTGGCCAAAAGCCACTTGTGACAAAAGCTAAGAAATCAATCGCGGGCTTCCGTCTACGTGAAGGTATGCCAATCGGAGCGAAAGTAACACTTCGCGGCGAGCGCATGTACCAATTCCTAGACAAGCTTATCTCTGTATCACTTCCACGTGTACGTGACTTCCGTGGAATCTCTAAGAAGTCATTTGATGGTCGTGGAAACTATACTCTTGGTGTTAAAGAGCAGCTTATCTTCCCGGAGATTGATTATGATAAAGTATCCAAGGTTCGTGGCATGGACATCGTGATTGTTACAACAGCGAATTCTGATGAAGAATCTCGTGAGTTGCTTACACAATTCGGAATGCCATTCCAAAAGTAATCTCTAAAAGGGAGGCGTAAACGTGGCTAAAAAATCAATGATTGCGAAACAAAAACGCACACAAAAATTTAAAGTACAAGAGTACACTCGCTGCGAACGTTGCGGACGTCCACACTCAGTACTACGTAAGTTTAAGCTTTGCCGTATTTGTTTCCGTGAACTTGCATACAAGGGTCAAATTCCTGGCGTTAAAAAAGCCAGCTGGTAATACCCGATTTTGGGAAGGAGGTAAAATATTATGACAATGACAGATCCAATCGCAGATTTGTTGACTCGCATTCGTAATGCGAATCAAGTTCGTCACGAAAAACTAGAGGTCCCTGCTTCCAATATTAAAAAGGAAATTGCAGAAATCCTTAAACGTGAAGGTTTTATCCGTGACGTAGAATATATCGAGGACAGCAAGCAGGGGATTATTCGTATCTTCTTAAAGTATGGTACGAACAACGAACGTGTTATTACTGGCCTTAAGCGTATCTCTAAGCCTGGTCTTCGTGTTTACGCGAAAGCGGACGAAGTTCCACGTGTATTGAATGGTTTAGGAATCGCACTTGTGTCAACTTCCAACGGTGTGTTTACGGACAAAGAAGCTCGCTCTAAGCAAATTGGCGGAGAAGTTCTAGCATACGTTTGGTAATATTTTTGATTAGGAATGGAGGTGCAACAGAATGTCTCGCGTAGGTAAAAAACCAGTTGAGGTACCTTCTGATGTAACGCTTACTATTGACGGTTCAACCGTTACAACTAAAGGACCAAAGGGTGAATTAAGTTTCACTTTCAATAAAGATATGAAATTTGAGCAAGAAGGCACTACACTTACTGTAGTACGTCCTTCTGATTCTAAAGAACACCGTACAATCCACGGAACAACTCGTGCGATCCTATCAAACATGGTAGAAGGTGTATCAAAAGGATTCGAACGCGGTCTTGAATTAATCGGGGTCGGGTACCGTGCTCAAAAACAAGGAAACAAACTAGTCCTAAACGTTGGTTACTCTCACCCAGTTGAGATCACACCAGAAGCAGGAATTGAAGTTGAAGTTCCTTCAAATACAAAAATCATCATCAAGGGTGCAAGTAAAGAGCGCGTAGGTGCACTTGCTGCAAACATCCGTGACGTACGTCCTCCAGAGCCTTACAAAGGTAAAGGAATTCGTTATGAAGGCGAACAAGTTCGTCGTAAAGAAGGTAAAACAGGTAAATAATGTCGCTTAGGCGCATGAAAGGAGTGACCTTGATTGATTACAAAAGCTGACAAAAATGCGGTACGTAAAAAACGTCATGCTCGTGTACGTTCTAAAATCTCTGGAACTACATCACGCCCACGTTTAAACATCTTCCGCTCTAACAAGCACATCTATGCTCAACTAATCGATGATGTAAATGGTACTACACTAGCTAGTGCTTCTACATCTGACAAGGAGCTTGGCATTGAAGATAGCGGTAATGTTGACGCAGCAACTAAAGTTGGTCAATTACTCGCTACGCGTGCAATTGACAAAGGCATGAAATCAGTCGTATTTGACCGTGGAGGATATCTTTACCACGGACGCGTGAAAGCTCTAGCAGACGCTGCACGTGAAAACGGACTTGAATTTTAATAGAAAAAGGAGGGACAAACCAGATGCTTCGCATTGATCCAAACAAACTCGAACTTGAAGAACGCGTAGTTACGATTAACCGTGTAGCTAAGGTTGTTAAAGGTGGACGCCGCTTCCGTTTCTCCGCTCTAGTAGTGGTAGGCGACAAGAACGGCCACGTTGGATTCGGTACAGGTAAAGCCCAAGAGGTTCCTGATGCGATCCGTAAAGCAATCGAAGACGCAAAGAAAAATCTAATTGAAGTACCAATGGTAGGAGGAACAACTCCTCACCTAGTAACAGGTCATTTTGGTGCAGGGTCAATCCTGATTAAACCAGCATCTCCTGGTACAGGAATTATTGCTGGAGGACCTGTACGTGCGGTACTTGAGCTTGCAGGTGTTGCAGACATCCTGTCTAAATCTCTAGGATCTAACACACCAATCAACATGGTTCGTGCTACTATCAACGGTCTTACGCAACTTAAGCGTGCTGAAGACGTCGCGAAACTTCGTGGTAAATCAGTAGAAGAACTGTTAGGATAAGGAGGGAAATTTGATGGCGAACAAACTAGCAATTACCCTCACTCGTAGCTTGATCGGCCGTAACAAAGATCAACGCAAAACAGTTGAAGCACTAGGCTTACGCAAGACAAACCAAACTGTTGAGCAACTAGATAACGCTGCGATCCGTGGTATGGTTAACAAAGTTTCTCATTTGGTATCAGTAAAAGAACTTTAATATAATGTCTATCAACAAGGAGGTGCCACTATGAAACTTCATGAGTTAAAGCCTTCAGAAGGTTCTCGTAAAGAACGTAACCGTGTAGGTCGCGGTATCGGTTCTGGTAACGGTAAAACTTCTGGTAAAGGTCATAAAGGTCAAAACGCTCGTTCAGGCGGCGGAGTACGTCCTGGCTTCGAGGGTGGTCAAAACCCATTGGCTCGTCGTCTTCCAAAACGAGGATTCACTAACATCCATCGTAAGGAATTGGCGATCGTCAACCTTGACGCATTGAACCGTTTCGAAGAAGGTACGGAAGTAACTCCGGAGCTTCTCATCGAAACAGGTGTTGTAAGTAATGAAAGAGCAGGTATCAAGATTCTTGCAAAAGGGAAAATCGAGAAAAAACTAACAGTTAAAGCTCACAAATTCTCCTCTACTGCTAAAGAAGCCATTGAAGCTGCTGGCGGAACAACCGAGGTGGTTTAATGTTTCGAACAATCTCCAATTTTATGCGCGTGGGTGATATAAGAAACAAAATTATCTTCACCCTTTTAATGTTGGTGGTATTCCGAATCGGTACATTTATTCCAGTTCCTGGAGTGGATGCTAGTGTAATTCAAGACGAAATGTCAGGTTTAATTGGCTTCATGAATACCTTCGGGGGCGGAGCCTTAGTCAACTTCTCAATCTTAGCGATGGGTATCATGCCGTACATCACGGCATCCATCATTGTTCAACTTTTACAAATGGACGTCGTTCCAAAGTTTGCAGAGTGGGCAAAGCAAGGGGATGTTGGGCGTCGTAAGTTGGCTCAGTTCACAAGATATTTCACAATTGTCCTTGCATTCGTCCAAGCGATTGGAATGTCTTACGGCTTTAACATTATGTATGGTGGTGGGCTGATTGCAGATAATTCTGTCGGAACGTATCTGTTAATCGCAATCGTACTAACAACTGGTACAGCCTTCTTGCTGTGGTTAGGAGAGCAAATCACGGCAAAGGGTGTTGGAAATGGTATTTCCATCATCATCTTTGCAGGTATCGTGGCGGCTATTCCTAGCACTGTTAGTCAAATTTACGCTACAAAACTTCAAGGCGCTGGAGAACAGCTTTTCTTGAATATTATCATTATTTTGTTACTTCTATTGGCAATTCTTGCGATTACAGTTGGGGTTATTTTCGTTCAACAAGCGTTACGTAAAATCCCTGTGCAATACGCAAAACGTGTAGGTGGAAAAAATGCACCTGCTACGGGTGGTCAATCGACTCACTTGCCTTTAAAAGTAAATGCAGCGGGAGTAATTCCGGTTATCTTCGCGAGCGCCTTTATTATTACGCCGCAAACACTTGTATCATTCTTTGGATCGAACAACATTACAGTAACGATCCAAGAAATCTTTGACTATACACAGCCGATAGGAATGACAATTTATGTTGGTTTAATTATTGCGTTTACGTATTTTTATGCCTTCATTCAAGTTAATCCAGAAAACATGGCTGAAAACCTTAAAAAACAAGGTGGCTATATCCCAGGCATTCGTCCAGGAATGGCAACTCAGGATTACTTGACGAGCCTCCTTTACCGTTTAACATTTGTAGGAGCAATCTTCTTATCGGTTGTTTCAATTCTTCCACTCTTCTTTATTAACTTAGCTGGACTTCCTCCGTCTGTTCAAATTGGCGGAACAAGCCTTTTGATCATTGTAGGTGTTGCGCTTGAGACAATGAAGCAGTTGGAAGGACAACTTGTGAAGCGTAGTTATAAAGGATTTATGAGATAGCCACATGGTTTTGGGGTCACAAAGTCTACCCCGAAGCCCATCTAGACTGAGGGGGCTTACTTGTGAATATTGTATTAATGGGTTTACCTGGTGCTGGTAAAGGTACCCAGGCTGAACAGATTATTGAAAAATATGAAATCCCTCATATCTCAACAGGAGATATGTTCCGTGCAGCCATTAAAAATGGCACGGAATTAGGCTTGAAAGCAAAATCGTTCATGGACCAAGGAAACTTGGTACCAGATGAAGTAACCATCGGAATTGTGCATGAACGATTAAGTAAAGATGATTGCCAAAAAGGGTTCTTGCTTGACGGTTTTCCAAGAACAGTAGCTCAAGCTGACGCGCTTGACTCGTTACTTACTGACCTTGGCAAAAAATTAGACTATGTTCTAAACATCAAGGTGGAACAAGAAGAATTGATGAAACGTCTTACAGGACGTTGGATTTGCAAAACTTGCGGAGCCACATATCATACAATCTTTAATCCTCCTGCAGTAGAAGGTATCTGTGATAAAGACGGTGGAGAACTTTACCAGCGTATAGATGACAAGCCTGAGACTGTTAAGAATCGTTTAGATGTTAATATGAAACAAACGCAGCCTCTTCTTGATTTTTATAGTCAAAAGGGCGTGTTAAAGGATATTGATGGTCAACAGGATATTAAGAAAGTATTTGTTGATATCAATGACTTGCTCGGAGGCCTTCGCTAATGATCATTTGCAAGACTCCTCGTGAGATCGAGATCATGCGCGAAGCAGGCAAAATTGTTGCGTTAACCCATCAGGAGTTGCAAAAGCATATAGCGCCTGGAATCACAACGAAGGGACTAGATGAGATTGCTGATCGGTTTATCCGTCAGCATGACGCTGTTCCGTCCTTTAAAGGATACAATGGTTTTCGCGGCAGCATCTGTGCATCGGTTAATGAAGAGCTCGTTCATGGGATACCGGGCAACCGGACCTTGGTTGATGGTGACATCATCAGCATCGATATCGGTGCTAACTACAAGGGTTACCATGGCGATTCAGCTTGGACGTATCCGGTTGGAAGTATATCTACTGACACACAGAAGCTCCTAGATGTCACGGAAGAATCACTCTTTCTTGGCTTAAAGGAAGCGAAGCCGGGTGAGCGTCTTTCGAACATTTCTCATGCCATACAAACGTTTGTTGAAGACAATGGTTTTTCAATTGTACGTGAGTATGTAGGGCACGGAGTTGGGCAAGACTTGCATGAGGCACCACAAATTCCTCACTACGGTCCACCTAACAAAGGGCCACGCCTAAAGCCCGGCATGGTACTAGCCATTGAGCCGATGGTGAATGCAGGAAGTCGATATGTCAATACTCTTTCTGATAACTGGACAGTCGTAACCGTAGATGGTAAAATGTGTGCTCATTTCGAACACACAATTGCGATCACTGAGAGCGGTTATGAAATCCTGACAAAAGCCTAAATGAAGGTAATCCTAATTGTTTAAATTCGATTTCGGCCCCCGGGATAGGGCAAATCGTGCATGTGAACAAGGGCCGTGATACTTTCGTATATTCGGTTGTCATTCATCGGTTGGATGAGAAGTTTGTTTTAATTGTGGACGGTGAACGCCGGAAGTTCAATCGACCCAAGACGAAAAACATTCAATATTTGACTTCATAAAATTATGTATCCCCAGAAGTTCAAAATAGTATGTCCGAGACTAGGCGTGTGACAAATGACAAACTGCGTCATGCAGGTATAAAAATTTGTCCATGAGATCCTGGAATTTTAATAAAGAAGGGAGACTTGTTCGATGGCGAAAGACGATGTTATCGAGATTGAAGGAACCGTAGTTGATACTTTGCCTAACGCAATGTTTAAGGTAGAACTAGAGAATGGTCATAGTGTACTTGCACATGTATCCGGTAAAATTCGTATGCATTTCATTCGAATCTTACCAGGCGATCGAGTAACAGTGGAGTTATCTCCATATGACTTGACGCGTGGCCGTATCACATACCGTTACAAATAACATTTTGCACTCCGACCACTAAGGAGGTTTAGATAAGATGAAAGTCAGACCATCTGTTAAGCCGATCTGCGAAAAGTGTAAAGTCATCCGCAGACGCGGCAAAGTAATGGTGATTTGCGAAAATCCTAAGCATAAACAAAAACAAGGCTAATAAAGAAGGAGGTGCTCTTTAAATGGCACGTATTGCTGGTGTAGATATTCCGCGTGACAAGCGCGTAGTAATCTCTCTAACGTATATCTTTGGTATCGGTAAATCAACAGCAGGTCAAATTCTTGCTGAAGCAGGCGTATCTGAAGATACTCGCGTTCGCGATTTAACTGAAGATGAGCTAAATAAAATTCGTGAAATCGTAGACCGTTTGAAAGTTGAAGGTGACCTTCGTCGTGAAGTATCACTTAACATCAAACGCCTAATGGAAATCGGTGCATACCGTGGACTTCGTCACCGTCGTGGACTTCCGGTTCGTGGACAACACACGAAGAACAACGCGCGTACTCGTAAAGGTCCTCGTAAGACCGTAGCTAACAAGAAAAAATAATTAGTAAAGGAGGTTTCTTCTCAACATGGCACGTAAACAACAAACACGTAAGCGTCGTGTGAAAAAAAATATCGAAGCTGGTATTGCACACATTCGCTCAACTTTTAACAACACAATCGTGATGATTACAGACACTCATGGTAATGCAATTGCATGGTCAAGTGCAGGTGCACTTGGTTTCAGAGGTTCTCGTAAATCAACACCATTCGCAGCGCAAATGGCAGCTGAAACAGCAGCTAAAGCTTCAATGGAGCATGGTTTGAGAACTCTTGAAGTAACAGTTAAAGGTCCTGGTGCAGGTCGTGAAGCGGCTATCCGCGCACTACAAGCTGCAGGTCTTGATGTAACAGCGATCAAAGACGTTACTCCAGTTCCACATAATGGTTGTCGCCCACCGAAACGTCGTCGTGTTTAATTTTTTCTGTATAAAATCTTGATCCTTGTCGATACTGGGATCAGTAGATTCCTTCTTGCAGAAATGAAAGATCCAGTTGTATGCACAATGGGAACCGTAGACATGGGGAATTTCGGAATGATTCATAGAATCTATAATCCGGGGTTTCGACGTTTTGAAGGAGGGTGAATTTGAATGATCGAAATTGAAAAACCAAAAATTGAGACGGTTGAGATCAACGATGATGCCAATTACGGAAAATTCGTTGTAGAACCACTTGAGCGTGGGTATGGTACAACATTGGGTAACTCCTTGCGTCGTATCCTATTATCCTCACTTCCTGGTGCTGCGATCACTTCAATTCAAATTGATAGTGTACTTCACGAATTTTCAACTATTGAAGGTGTCGTAGAGGATGTTACAACAATCATTTTGAATATCAAGAAATTAGCGCTAAAGATCTATTCAGATGAAGAAAAAACACTTGAAATCGATGTTCAAGGTGATGGAGTGATAACAGCAGCTGATATCACACATGACAGTGATGTTGAGATTCTCAACCCTGATCTGTACATTGCAACAATCGGTAAAAATGGACATCTTCGTATGCGTTTAAGTGCGACACGCGGTCGTGGATACATGCCTGCTGTACAAAACAAACGTGAAGATCTTCCAATCGGTGTAGTTCCAATCGATTCGATCTATACACCTATTTCTCGTGTAAACTATCAGGTTGAAAATACTCGTGTTGGTCAAATGACTAACTTCGATAAACTTTCTCTTGATGTCTGGACAGATGGAAGTATTGGTCCGAAAGAAGCAGTAGCTCTAGGTGCTAAAATTCTGACTGAACACCTTAACATTTTTGTAGGTTTGACCAACGAAGCACAGAATGCCGAAATCATGGTAGAAAAAGAAGAAGATCAGAAAGAAAAAGTTCTTGAGATGACGATCGAAGAACTTGATTTATCAGTTCGTTCTTATAACTGCTTGAAGCGTGCAGGAATCAACACAGTTCAAGAGCTGGCTAGCAAGTCAGAAGAGGACATGATGAAAGTGCGTAACCTTGGTCGTAAATCACTAGAAGAAGTTAAGGTAAAATTAGATGAACTTGGATTAGGACTTCGTAAAGAAGACTGAACCCACGTACGAATACAACAACGATAGACACAATTTCAACAAAGGAGGGAACCCTTCATGGCTTACAGAAAGTTAGGACGCACAAGCTCTCAACGTAAGGCACTACTTCGTGATCTTACTACAGACTTGATCGTTAACGAGCGCATTGAAACAACTGAATCTCGTGCGAAAGAACTTCGCTCAGTTGCAGAAAAAATGATCACACTTGGAAAGCGCGGTGACTTGCACGCTCGTCGTCAAGCAGCTGCTTACATCCGTCGTGATCAAGCAGTTACAACAGATGAAGAAGGTACAGAAACATCTGTAATGGCTCTTCAAAAATTATTTGAAGATGTAGCGCCACGCTATGCAGAACGTCAAGGCGGATACACCCGTATCATGAAAGTTGGTCCTCGTCGTGGCGACGGCGCACCAATGGTTATCATCGAATTAGTATAATTCGAACACCACAGAGGGCGGAACAGTTAGAGCCTAACTGCTCTCGCCCTCTTTCTTTAAAAGCTAAACGATCAATACGACACGCAAAAAGCAGAGTGTTATGATGAGCAGGTTTGCCTGTCTTGTCTAGCTCTTAGCACCTCATTCATCCATCCATCGTCACAATGGAATTGGAACAGGATAGTTTTTTTAATCAAGCGAGCGCATTTCCTTGAATGAGGTGCGCGCTTTTTTTGTATGAAAGAAGTTTATAAATTAGTTGGGACGAACAAAGTATGCTGTAGGTGGGTTCTAGTTTCAGTGGACAACTCCTCGAGCCCCGCAGACTAGTTGGCAAAGAGCGCTATCTTGTCAGCGTAGCTTATGCCTGCCGGAGCTAAACGCCAGCTTACGTGTTTTGGATATAATCTAGCTTCAGTGGCTAGCTCCTTGGGGTCATAACCCACGCTCGTCAGCGCGTTTTATGCCTGTCGGAGCTGGGCTAGCTACTTACGCTTTTTGGATAGGGGGTTAGACGTGTGACTAGAGAAATCATTTCATTAGATTCTATTACATTTCGCTACCCTGGTTCGGAGCAGGATGTATTAAAGAATGTTTCCTTTTCGATTCATGAAGGTGAATGGGTTGCTATTGTCGGTCACAACGGATCTGGCAAATCAACACTCGCGAAACTGATGAATGGACTTTATTTTCCTGACCAAGGTGAAATTCGCATTGCAGAAATGAAACTGGAGTCTACAACGGTTTGGGATACGAGAAAACACATCGGGATGGTGTTTCAAAACCCCGACAACCAATTTGTTGGAACAACTGTACAAGATGATGTGGCTTTTGGTTTGGAGAACCACGGGATCCCACATGAAGAGATGGTCAAACGCGTTCACAGCGCACTCGAACAAGTGAAAATGGACGATTTTCTAAATCAAGAGCCACACCATCTGTCGGGTGGTCAAAAACAGCGAGTCGCGATGGCAAGCGTGCTTGCGTTAAGATCCGATATTATTATTTTGGATGAAGCAACCTCTATGCTTGATCCAACTGGACGTCAAGAAGTAATTTCGCTTGTTCGTAATTTAAAAGAAGAACAGCAAATGACGGTGCTTTCGATTACGCATGATCTAGAAGAAGCAGCTAAAGCGGATCGAATAATCGTTATGAACCAAGGGGAAGTATTCAAAACAGGTACGCCTGAAGAAATCTTCCAACTTGGCGATGAACTCGTCAAGCTAGGACTTGACCTGCCATTCCCGCTAAAAATGAGCAATGCATTTAAAACGCAAGGCGTTCCACTAAAGGGACAGCATTTAACAGAAGAAGAGTTGGTGAATGAGCTATGGATGTCTCACTTCAACAAGTAGAATATCGATATGCAGCAGGATCTCCTTTTGAAAAGAAGGCGATTAGAGGGGTTACGTTTACGATTCCGAGTGGTCAATACGTTGCGATTATTGGTCATACCGGATCAGGTAAATCAACCTTGCTTCAGCATTTAAATGCACTGCTTAAACCGACATCTGGTTCCGTTGTTATTGGAGATCGTACGGTGAAAGCAGGTCGCAAAGAAAAGGACTTGAAGTCGATTCGTCAAAAAGTTGGTATTGTGTTTCAATTTCCTGAACAGCAATTGTTTGAAGAGTCGATACTCAAGGATATTTGCTATGGTCCGATGAACTTTGGTGTGAGTGAAGAGGAAGCCAAAGAACGTGCTGCTTACTGGATCGAAGAAGTTGGCTTATCAAAAGACATATTAGACCAATCACCGTTTGATCTGTCAGGCGGGCAAATGCGTCGAGTGGCAATTGCGGGTGTATTAGCCATGCAACCAGATGTTCTAGTACTTGACGAGCCAACTGCCGGGTTAGATCCACGTGGTCGTAAAGAAATGATGGATATGTTTTATCGTCTGCACAAAGAACGCAAACTAACAACGATATTAGTCACACACAGCATGGAAGACGCTGCTGCATATGCGGATAAGATTGTTGTTTTGCATAAAGGAAAGAAAGTACATGAAGGAACGCCTAAGGAACTATTTAGTGATGCGGATCGTCTCGCTGAATGGGGATTAGGGGTACCTGAAGTTGTGCAATTCCAACGTATGCTTGAGCAGAAGACAGGTCGTACGTTTTCGGGTGTTTGTTTGACGATGGATGAACTCGTTGCTGAGTGGAAAGACTTGTCAAGGGGGCGTCCGTTATGATGGAAAAAATGATTTTTGGGCGCTATATCCCTGCCGATTCCATTGTACACAGAATGGATCCACGGGCAAAGCTAGTATTTGTTTTCGCGTTTATTGCTATCATTTTTATCGCGAATAATGTTTGGGCTTATGCCGCAGCCGCAGCATTTACTGTCGGTTGTATCTGGCTATCTGGCATAACCATACGTTTTTTAATTAAAGGACTTAAGCCTGTAATGATTCTTATCGCACTCACATTTATTTTGCAAATGTTTTTTGCGCGTGAAGGAAATGTGGTCGTCGATATGGGGTTTATGAAGATTTATGAAGAGGGCATTCGCCAAGCGTTCTTTATATCAACACGCTTCTTGCTACTTGTCTTTATGACTTCCCTCTTGACACTGACGACGACACCAATTTCGATCACAGATGGACTTGAAAGTTTATTAAATCCACTAAAAAAAATTAAATTTCCAGCTCATGAGCTTGCGCTAATGATGTCGATTGCACTTCGCTTTATCCCAACCTTAATGGATGAAACGGACAAAGTTATGAAAGCGCAAATGGCGAGAGGATCAGACATGTCGAGTGGCCCGTTAAAAGATCGTCTAAAGGCGGTTGTGCCGCTTATGATCCCTCTTTTCGTCAACGCATTTAAACGAGCTGAGGATTTAGCAACAGCAATGGAAGTTCGTGGGTACCGTGGAGGAGATGGGCGTACAAAATACCGCTTGCTTGAATGGCATGTGCGAGATACGTTCGCATTGTTTTCTCTCGTGCTCCTAGCGACGATTTTCATTGTGTTGAGGCTTTGGATGTAAGGGGGACTTCTCGTGCCTAGATTTAAATGTATCGTATCCTATGACGGCTCCGGCTTTTCTGGTTATCAAGTTCAGCCAAACAAGCGTACCGTGCAATGCGAGCTTGAACGCGTCTTAACGGATATTCATAAAGGGAAGAAAACACGAGTCACTGCTAGTGGTCGCACCGATGCAGGAGTGCATGCGGTTGGTCAGGTGATTCATTTTGACACGGACTATCAGATTCCAGGAGAAAAGTGGCCTGTCGTGTTGAATCAAAAGCTTCCAAATGAAATAGTGGTGAGACATGCTGCCCAGGTTCCTGAAACCTTTCACGCACGTTTTTCAGTTACTGGCAAAGAATATCGCTATGTAATCGACCGCGGTGAAGTGCCGACACCTTTTCGCAGACACTATGCCGTACATCATCCACTAACACTGGACCTTGATTTGATTAGAGAAGCGGCACAGCAGTTAATCGGAGAACACGATTTTACAAGTTTTTCTTCTGCTAGGACAGAGGTGTTGGATCGTGTCCGAACGATTGAGCGCTTTGACATCATCGAAAGAGGATCCGAGTGGATTTTTATTGTAAAAGGAAATGGATTCCTATATAACATGGTACGTATTATGGTGGGGACATTGCTTGACGTTGGTTACGGAAAATTTAAGCCCAGTGACATTCGCGCACTGCTTGAAGCAAAAGACCGAACCCTAGCTGGTAAAACTGCACCAGCCCACGGCTTGTATTTGTGGGAAGTAGAGTATAGTGATGCCCGTCGTAAATAGCGAGATAAAATATTTATTATGCTGATTTTTAGTATGTGGATAGCTCCTTGAGGTTTAAATCACGCTGTCCAGTTGGCAAAGGATGCGATAAACATCGGAGCTGACCGAATTATATGCACTTTTATAATAACAACTCTACCTGGTGTAACATGTCCTTGACATAAGAGTCGAGAGGTTATATCATATACTATGGTATGTATTTCACCCCTGATGAGACCCGGACCTTATCAGTGCGAAGTGTATAAATACGGCTCAAAAGAATAGATGCAACACCTTAAACTTAATTAGGAGGTAAACTCATGCGTACAACATTTATGGCTAAAGGTCACGAAGTAGAACGCAAGTGGCTCGTTGTAGACGCCGAAGGCAAGACTCTTGGACGTCTATCAAGCGAAGTTGCTGCAATCTTGCGTGGTAAAAATAAACCAACATTTACACCACACGTTGACACTGGTGATCATGTAATCATCATCAACGCTGAAAAAATTGAACTTACAGGTAAAAAGCTAACGGACAAAATTTACTACCGTCACAGCATGCACCCAGGTGGTTTGAAGCAACGTACAGCGCTAGAAATGCGTACAAACTACCCAACAAAAATGCTTGAACTTTCAATTAAAGGTATGCTTCCAAAGAACTCTCTTGGACGTCAAATCTTTAAAAAGCTTCACGTTTATGCTGGAGCAGAGCACCCACATGCAGCACAACAACCAGTTGCTTACGAGCTACGCGGTTAATTCATTTTAAGAGGAGGGAATTATCTTGGCACAAGTTCAATATATCGGAACAGGACGTCGTAAAAGTTCTACTGCACGTGTACGTTTAGTACCAGGCGACGGTCAAATCGTGGTCAACGGACGCGAAGTTGAAAACTACATTCCATTCGCAGCACTACGCGAAGTAATCAAACAACCACTTAACATTACTGAAACTCTAGGAAGCTACAATGTTTATGTAAACGTTAATGGTGGTGGTTATACTGGACAAGCGGGAGCAATTCGTCACGGGATTTCTCGTGCATTGCTAAACGTTGACCCAGAATACCGTGGCGCACTTAAGAGCGCGGGTCTACTAACTCGTGACTCACGTATGAAAGAGCGTAAGAAGCCAGGTCTTAAAGGCGCTCGTCGTGCACCTCAGTTCTCAAAACGTTAATCTTTCTTTTCAAAAGCTCTCAACCTTTTATGGGTTGGGGGTTTTTTTGTTGGTGTGAACAATATTACGAAAATCGCGAATCATATATTGTTGTTCATCTCACTTTTCCAGACTGTACATCCGGTTTATTTTTCGTTTTCCTGCGCAGATTGTCGGCATGTGTGAGTGGCAAAAAAGACAGACGTCTTATACTCACCTAATTTTATGAATGGATTGGGTATTCCGTCCAGTTCAAATGCTACTTCTTATACCCTATTCAACTTCTACGAAAAGCTAGATAAGCATATGCTAGTCCATCTATCTTTAAGGTGGGTGGGACGCATGAAAAAACGAATCATTTTTTCTCTCGTGGTCGTGATGGTGGGGATCACTGTATTTAGTTGGAGGGTGGATCGCGTAATCATTAACGCGATTGAACAATGGGGGATGCCGCTGTCAGGAGAAGTGATTGTATTAGATCCAGGTCACGGTGGTGCAGATGGCGGTGCTTCGTATGAGAAGATTCTAGAAAAGAACCTGACGTTAAAAATTGCGAATCAGTTACGAGCGTATTTAGAAGAACAAGGGGCAATCGTGCGGATGACTAGAGAAACGGATATGGATTTGGCTGACGAGGATACAACTCGCATCAGGGATCGGAAAAGTGAAGATCTCAAAAATCGATTAGATTTACTTAATGACAAGGATAACGACCTTTTTATCAGCATCCATTTAAATGCAATTCCGCAAACCCAGTGGAGCGGGGCGCAAACGTTTTATACCAAATTTAATGACGACAACGAACGAATTGCGCGTTTTGTCCAACAAGAGCTTGTTCGCCATTTACCCAACAACACTCGTAAAGCGAAAACAATTGATGGTATTTATGTGCTGAGTCATGCCGAAACGCCTGGTGTGTTGGTGGAGGCAGGCTTTTTATCAAATAAAGAGGAACGTCAGTGGCTTTTGCAGGAAGAATATCAACAACAAATCGCTGCAGCTATTTATTTAGGGATTTTGCGTCATTACTCAGATGAGGAAAGTTTGAAAGAAGAATTGTAACGAGAAAACCTATAGGTTCCCTTCAAAGACGTAGTTATTTTCCTGTGTTATACTGACTAGGATGTAAACGAATTCAATGAAGGAGTGTCATGCTTTGATTACAGAACAACAAGCACACGAACTTATAGGCTCCATGAATGATCCAATCCTACATACAACACTTGCCGAAACAGGCGGGATTGTTGAAATCAGAATAAAAGAAGAAAAACAACATGTCAGCGTAAAAATTGCACTTGCGAAAACAGGTACAGCTGAGCAAATGCAGCTTCAAATGGCTGTTGTCGACGCACTTAAAAAAGCGGGTGCTGACTCAGTTGGTATTCGTTTTACTGAATTACCTCCTGAAGCACTTGAACAATTTCGCGGAAAAACAGGAGACGCAGTGGAAGATAATCTGCTCTCTCCAACCAATAAAGTACAATTCATCGCCGTGGCAAGTGGTAAAGGTGGAGTAGGAAAATCAACCGTTTCAGTAAACTTGGCTGTTGCTCTTGCACGTGCAGGTAAAAAAGTTGGTTTAATCGATGCCGACATCTATGGGTTCAGTGTTCCGGATATGATGGGGATCAACCAACGCCCAGTTGTTCGTGGTGAGCGGATCATCCCAGTAGATCGTTTTGGTGTAAAAGTTATTTCAATGGCTTTTTTCGTTGAAGATAATGCGCCGGTTATTTGGCGTGGGCCAATGCTTGGGAAAATGTTGAATAGCTTCTTTACGGAAGTAGAGTGGGGTGAACTTGATTACCTACTACTCGATCTTCCGCCTGGGACAGGTGATGTGGCGCTTGATGTTCACGCGATGCTTCCGTCAAGTAAAGAAATAATCGTTACAACACCTCACCCGACAGCTGCCTTCGTAGCAGCAAGGGCGGGTGCAATGGCATTGCAAACAGACCACTCAATCCTCGGTGTGGTTGAAAACATGTCATTTTACGAAAGTAAAAAGACGGGCGAACGCGAATATGTATTTGGTCAAGGAGGAGGAGAGAAACTCGCAGACGAACTGCGCACAGACCTCCTTGGTAAACTGCCGCTCCAACAACCAGACTGGGATGAAAACAACTTCGCCCCATCTGTATACGGCGAAGACCACCGATTAGGTGAAATTTACGCAGACATCGCACAACAAGTGATTGACAGAACATGAAATCAAAGAGCTTGACTACGTTGTAAAACGTGGTCAAGCTTTTTGTGATAAAAATGATGGATGAATGACTTGATTAGCATATTCGAGATTTTCATATCAACTGACTGAGTTCGCATAACCAAAATTAGAGGTTACTCATTGCCATTACCCTCACCTGATCCATCTGAACTTTCTTCTTCATCGCCTCCACCTTCTTCATCACCAGAATCTTCTTGTTTGTCATCGTCAGACTCAGCTAATTTCTTCGCGGCTTCTACCAACAAATCCTGCATCTCTTTTTGAACCAGCGGGCTTTCCATAACCTCCATCATTTGTTTCTTCGTTTCTTCACGATACGCTTGGCTATTCATCAAATCGAGCGTTTGCTCTTGCATAGTAGGGTCCTGTAAAAGTTGTAACATCATCTCTTGATATTCGGGATCTTTCATTAATCCTTTAATTAACTTTTCATGCTCATCTTTCATGCTTTTTGCTAAAACCTCAGCAAAAGCAGGATCTTTAAAAGTGTCTTCCCAAAACTTTTTCCCATCTTTAGATAACAACGTAGTATCGATGGCTTCTTTTACCACTTGTTGATCCAGGACTAATTCTTTTTTTATGTCTTCATCTGAAAAAAGTTCTTGAACGGCTTCTTTTCCTTCATTTGTTTTTAATAAATCAATGAACATCTGTTTCGTTTCCTCATAGCTTACGGACTGTTCTCCGCCACCACAGCCCGAAAGTATAACAATAAGACCTGCAAAAATAACAATCGCTTTTTTCATCTATCATCACCCCCATTTAATCAGCTTTGTTTTTAGCTTTTGCAAACAGGGGGAAAATATGCACGTTCACAAGGTAGCCATAGATTTTTTCAAAGGTGATTGGTACAATCGGTGGAGAGATTTTAAAATAACGTTTGGGGGATAAATACGTGACTATCCGAAGTTGGATTCGTTTTTTTATAAGCACGTTGCTCGTTGGAGGTATCACGACTGGAATTGTCGGTATAGTCGTGCGTTGGAATGAGCTCGTTATATTATTGAGTGGGCAAGATATCGTAGAAGTGATCTCCGTAATCGTTTGGATGGTTGGAGTAGGAATGACCTTCAGTGTAGTCAGTCAGATGGGGTTCCTTGCCTACTTAACCATCCACCAATTTGGGATGGGGATTTTTCGTTCAGTTAAATTATGGAATTCTGTACAATTGGTCCTTGTTGCATTCGTTTTATTTGATTTGGTCTATTTCCGATTTCAGGCATTCGCAGATGATGGAGCATCGTTATTGCCGTACATCGGTTTAGCAATTTTTATTCTAATCGTTGGCCTACTTGTCGCCTCGTTAAGAGCAAAGCAAACAAACAAATCCATTTTTCCTGCTGCTTTGTTTTTCATGGTTGTCGTGACAACATTAGAGTGGTTGCCTGTTCTCCGCAGTAACGAAACCTACTGGCTCATCACAATTATGTTCACGCTCCTTGCAACCAATGCCTACCAAATTCTCTCGCTCCCACGCTACAATAAGCGTTCACAAAAAGAACGTACAGAGCGACTTGCACGAAAAGAAGCAAGGAAAAAAGAAAGCGGTACACAACAAAACAAAACAAAATAATGACATGATCCGGGTAGAGCATAGTTTTTGTTCTACCCGTTTTTTAATTCAAAATCACTCGAGTAGTCGTATTTTACTATCTGAGGAAGCCATCAATTCAAGCAATGAAACAAATGAAACATTCTTATCTTTCTTCATTGAAGTGAACCACATCGCCCAATCATCCTTTACATCTTGCAGACGATTTGGAACAACCATTTCCACCACAGCCCCATTAAACGAAGTTGTTTTTCTCTCATTCAATCCGTCACTGCTGACTTGATGTCCCACAACGATGAACTCATTTTTTGACATTAACTTTATGATAGAAGGGTCAAGGAGCTCGTCCTTCGTGCGGTAATATCCAACCTCGAGCCCATGTTCTTCAAAGAACACACGAATATCCTTTAAGTGTTTCTCAACCTCTTCAGGCTCAAGCGACGTAAAACGAGAGGGGTGTGGGTCAAAAACGCCAATATCAAATCCGGAAAGTGCAATTTCTTTGACGACCTCATCCTGTCTGTCAACCCATGCTGGATCTAAAAAAAACGTAGCTTTACGAATATCATTTTGTTCAAGCTCCTCCAAAAGCCATAATACAGAATCATCCCCTAATTCAACATTGAACGTTAAAGAAACCCCTTCGTCTCCTTTGTAAAGGATGCCAGGCGAAGGCCAAACACCTGCCACGTTTAACGTATTAGGCGGAGTAGGCAAAATCAACACAAGGATCATAATTATAATCAGCAGCACAAATCCAGTCGCAAATCTTTTGTTTAAAAAATGCTCTCTCATCAACAAGCCTCCTTCACAATCCACTATGTTTAAAAGCATATGAAGCAACAAAGGAAAATATCTTTTTTCTTTAAATGTATTGACTATATGAAAATGCGATGCTATATTTATAAGCGTCGCTTTTGAAGTGCGCCAACACAACAACAGAAAATATTTTAAAAAAGTTGTTGACATAATGTTTAGATAAATGTTATGATTATTTGGTCGCTTGAGAGAGCAACGAAAACGAAATACCTTGAACCTTGAAAACTAAACAACCTAAAACGTCAACGTTAATT
>NZ_JBFMIA010000130.1:0-281 GCF_040801915.1 Jeotgalibacillus marinus
TCAAGTAGTCGTAACCGAGCGAGGTCTGGAAGGTCGTCGAGTTATCGACAGCCATCTTGTTGATCGCCTCGTTACCGATCGAACCGTGGGCATTGATACCGAAGTCCCAATTCTTATAGGTCACCTGCGTGCTGATACCGTAGTAGAAGTCGGGCGTTGCGCTGCAACCGGTCAGATACTTATCATCCTCCGAGATCGTACCGTCACCATTGCGGTCGATGTAGGTGTTCTGCAACGGCTTACCGTTGGCATCATAAGCCTGCTGGAAGAGGTAGAAGGTG
>NZ_JBFMIA010000131.1:0-281 GCF_040801915.1 Jeotgalibacillus marinus
AGCTCAGTTTGGATCAAACGAAATCGAGAATTATTTTTGAAGCTTTGTAAGGGCGAAAAGCTTTCTACCCCTCATGCTTCACCCAAACCTGCACCAATTCCACTAAAGTATCTACGGATTTTTCCATGTCTTGCACGCTGATAAATTCATGGCGCGAATGGATGGCCATCATGCCGGTGAAAATGTTGGGGCAGGGCAGTCCCATGAATGAAAGTCGGGAGCCGTCTGTACCACCGCGAATGATGTCGTGTTTTGGTGTTAATCCTGCATTTTTAATGGCT
>NZ_JBFMIA010000132.1:0-281 GCF_040801915.1 Jeotgalibacillus marinus
GGCATGAAGAGCCGCGGCATGTACGAGACCCCGGGCGGCGAGATCTATGCCGTGGCGCACCGCGGGATCGAACAGATCACGCTCGATCGCGGCGCGGCCCACCTCAAGGACGAGCTGATGCCCAAGTACGCCGAGCTCATCTACAACGGCTTCTGGTTCTCGCCGGAGCGCGAGATGCTCCAGGCGGCGATCGATCACAGCCAGGCCAAGGTCAACGGCACCGGCCGGCTCAAGCTCTACAAGGGCCTGGCCCAGGTCGTCGGCCGCAAGTCGCCCGACAG
>NZ_JBFMIA010000133.1:0-280 GCF_040801915.1 Jeotgalibacillus marinus
GGTTCCGAGCGGGGTTCGGGTTTGGCTTGCCACGTCACGAAACTGCCGCTTCCTGGCCTGCGACGAATGGCATTGTGGCTTTCCAGCACGTCAAGCGCCTCGCGCACGGTATTGCGTGACACCCCCAGATCAGCGGCAAGCGAGCGTTCGCTGGGCATGCGCGTGTCCAGCGGATATTCTTCGGATTTGATTTTCGCAAACAGCGTGTCGATGACAACCTGAACGGTTCCGCCAACGGAAAGCCCCGAAATATCTTCCGCATTCAGTCTGATGGTCATGC
>NZ_JBFMIA010000015.1:0-57626 GCF_040801915.1 Jeotgalibacillus marinus
AAAAGAAAAGCACCTCCAAATTCTAGACTGTGTCTAAAATTTGGGGTGCAGTTCATACTTGGCGGTCTTTGCTTTGGGATGGTTATACCCTTTTTAACTACAATAGCTGATAGTATTGATTACTTCTTCTGTTTTGCAGTCAATGGAGTGAAATGTTCAACCCTCTGAGTTTTTGCACCCCTGTGCGCTCCAACACCCTTTATCTGATAAATTGATCCATCCTCTTTTCTTACGATCAACCTTCAATATCCCGCTTATTATAACCAACAAAACCCACCACCATGATGCCAACAGCAATGATGGTCAGGTTCGAAGCCTTCATAAAATCCATATCTTCAACAGGCAGTTGTGAAATATGGCCAAATGGTGATAGTTTACTCACCCATTCAGGGAATTGAAATAATTCTCCTAGATAAACAGCTATAAATGAAAAGGTTAAGTATAACCAGGTTAAGCTTGTTAATTTTGGCGCCACGCCGACAAACAACACCGCGATCCCAATCATGATCCACATTGCGGGTAGGTACGCCATTGCTGCTTGATAGAACGTACCAAAAGCGATGCTGTTATCCATTACTACTCCGCCGACAGATGCCAAAGCAATCACAGCAAGGGACAACATCGCAAATCCGCTGACAACAGAGATGACCAAATAACTTCCCATTAGTCGTGTACGCCCTACCGCTCGACCCAATAAATGTTCCGTACGGTTCTTTTTTTCCTCTCCTTTAAGCTTGTTCATCGCCATCACAGCTGGAATGGTACAAAAAATTGAGATCACTAACATTAACACCGTGATAAATTGTTCTGTCAGCGAAAACCCTTCTATCGGTGTTATCATCTCTTGTAAGATTTCTATATCTTTAAAATAAGACTCTAAATCACCTAAAACAGACCCATAAGACGCCCCTAAAATGGTCATTCCAACAGCCCAAGCAATTAATCCTGTACGCTGAAGTCTTAATGCCAGACCGAGTGGACTTTGTAAAAAGGGTGACGCATGTTTTCTCCCAGGCTTTGATGGTAAAAATCCAGATTCCACATCCCGGATGGCATTCAAATAAAAGGCAACGATAAGGATAACAAGTGCCACACCTACCGTAAGTAAAATAGGCCACCAAACGTTATTGACATAAGCTTCCGAACGTGAGATCCACCCAAATGGCGAAAACCAAGAAAGTGTTTCGTTGCTTACATCACCAACGGCACGAATCAAATAAGCGATGCCCATTACAGCAAATGATAACCCCATAGCGCCACGGGAATTTTCGGAAAGCTGTGCAAATAATGCTGTGATCGCTGCGAAAAAAATTCCTGTAGCTCCTAAAGCCGCTCCATATATTAGTGAACCCTCTAAATCCATGCTTTCAATCCCTAAAGCATACAAGCCAAAACCGATCAGTAACGCTAACAACACATTCGTGCCAAACAAAACGACAATAGTTGAATTTAAATTAGATAAACGTCCAACCGGAAACGAGCGAATCATTTCGATACGGCCATCCTCTTCATCTGCTCGTGTATGACGCACAACAAGTAAAATACTCATAAGACCAACCACTATCGCAGTCATGAGTAACATTTGATGCGCCATCATCGCCCCATTTGTATAGTTGTCTAAGCCATAACCTTTGCCAACCATTGCGGTCATTGCAGGGTTAATCATTGTTTCAGCAATCGCCTGTCTTTCTTGATCTGTCGAGTATAAACTAGCAAAGGATAGAGCGTTTATAATGGTTAGAGCAAATATAGAAAGTAACCAAACAGGAAGGCGAATACGGTCTCGGCGTAGGATAAAACGGATGAGTCGCCCCGTTTTATAAAATAACTTTGTCGACATTATGACTCGCCTCCCACTCCAGTATTCGAAGTTTGTCTCGTCCCTTCATAATGACTCATAAATAAATCTTCTAATGTTGGTGGTGCACTCTCTAACCTCACAATCTCAAATTGACTGACGTGCGCGATCACATTGTTCAATTCTTCTGTATCTACCTGGAATGAAAGTGCTTGTTCTTTCTTTTCGATCGCATGAACACCTGTTAATTCGCTTAAAGAAGGAATAGGCTGTTTCGTCTCAACAAGCAAATTCGTTCGTGTTAAGTGACGTAATTCACTTAACGAACCCGTTTCAATCATTTGACCTTGCCTTATGATGCCGACTTTATCACACAATTTTTCTACTTCAGATAAAATGTGGCTAGAGAGCAAGATACTTTTTCCTTCTTTTTTCGCATCCATTACACATTCCTGGAAGACTTGTTCCATCAACGGATCAAGACCTGACGTCGGTTCATCTAAAATATATAGATCGGCATCTGAGGAAAAAGCTGCAACTAACGCCACCTTTTGTCTGTTCCCTTTTGAATACGTTCTACACTTTTTGGTAGGATCTAAATTGAATTTTTTGATCAGTTCTTCACGTCGACTTTTATTGTTTGTCCCTCGCAATTTCACAAATAGATCAATGACTTCTCCACCTGTTAAGTTCGGCCATAAATTCACATCTCCTGGCACATAGGCCACACGTTTGTGAATGTCAACCGCATCTTTCCAAGCATCCTTGCCAAAGATCGTCACTTCCCCCTCAGATGCTTTTAAAATACCAAGCAACACACGGATTGCAGTAGATTTTCCAGCTCCATTCGGACCAATGAACCCATACACTTCCCCTTTATTCACTTCAATGTTCAGACCATCCAATGCAGTAAACTTCCCAAATCTTTTCGTTACGTTGTGCATTTTTACTAGGCTCATTGTGTATCCCCCTCTTGTTTGTAGAAGCTGGTTTTAAATATGTTTAGATATTCGTCGAATTCTTCCAAAACTGGATCCATATCAATCGAAGTCACTTTCTGTCCTTTGAACTTGTTTATTAGCTCATTCTGATACCCTTCAATAGACCAACGAATAAGCTGAAAAGCCTTATCTACATCTATATCTTCACGGAATAACGAATGATCTATATCAGCATAGAGTATCGAAAAACCTAAACGTTGCATTTCTTCAAATCTCGTTTCTAAATCGGCTGATAATTCCAATTTATCCGTTAGAAAAAGCGCACCTAAAAAATTATTCACATGTGGATTGTCTGCGTAAAACGCTATTTTGACTTGAACGCTCTTCTTTAATCTTTCGATGAAATCAGGTTCTTTCATATCAATGAGACTGAAATATTCATTTGTCATCATGTCAACTGCATAATTGATTAAATAGTAATACAGTTCTTCTTTATTTTTGAAATAGTAAAAAAGCATTCCCTTACCTATTCCAGCCTCTTTTACGATCCGATTCGTGGAAGCTTTATCATATCCGTTCTCTGAAAATTCTTTAAGTGCCGCATTTAGAATTCGCTTTTGTTTGTCAGCATCGAGGTTGTTAAATGACTTCGTAATAACCACCCTCTCCTTGTATTAGTCTATTCACATCCATTTACTTTAGACCACATCGGTCGACTAAAATATACCACCAATAGACCACTCTGGTCAACCAAAAATTACAATTAATCTCACAAAAAAACTTGAATCAACTCCTGATGGTTAGTCAGGTGTCGATCCAAGTCGCAAAATTAGTCCGTATTCTTTGTTCACTTTGTTTCGATCGCTAAAGAAGGTCCGAAAAATTCGTAATTAATTCGTTCGGTTGGGATGCCGATTTTGACAAGTGATTGAATGACACTTTCCATAAATGCAACCGGTCCACAAACGTAACAAACACTGTTTTGATCTATCATTTTTTCTAACTTATCCGCATTAAGGTAACCAGTAAGCTCACTGTTAGCATCGTCTTGTTCATATACTACATAGCTTTTTCCATTTTCAAGCTTGGACATGTTTTCTGTTACTTCTTCAGCAAATGCATGCACCTCTTTATTGCGCGCCGCATGAATAAACGTGACAGGACGGGCAGCATTTTTATCGGCAATGGATGCCAGCATACTGTACATCGGGGTCACGCCAACACCACCGCTAATGAGTGCGATCGGCGTTGGTTCATTGACATCGCAATAAAAATCGCCAGCTGGTGCACTAACTTCAAGCGAATCGCCAACGTCTATCTTATCGTGAAGATACGTGGAAACTTGTCCTTTTGGATCATGCTCAGCTTCACGTTTCACTGAAATTCTGTACCATTCAGGTGTGTACGCTGAAGATAAGCTATACTGTCTGTTCAACGTATACTCTTGACCAGGAATTTGCACGCGAATGGAAATGTATTGACCTGGAAGATACGAAGAAACGATTGATTGATCTTTTGGTTGTAAATAGAATGATGTAATCAATGCGCTTTCTTCCACTTTTTTGATGATGGTGAATTCCTTGAAATCTTCCCAGCCGCCTTCTTTCGTTTCGGCCTCATTGTACATATCGTTTTCTACACTAATGAACACATTCGCGATGACACCATACGCTTCTCCCCACGCTTGCAGAATCTCATCTGTCGCATCTTCTTTTAAAACATCTTTAATCGCTTTTAGTAAAAACTCACCAACAATTGGATAGTGTTCAGCCTTAACACCTAAACTGCGGTGCTTATGCGCAATGTTTTTCACAGCAGGCAACAGCGCTTCTAGCTTATCGATGTTTTGTGCAGCCGCATAGACCGTATTCGCTAAAGCCGTTTGCTGGCGACCTTGTTGCTGATTCGCATGATTAAATATATTTAACAATTCAGGATGTGCGTCAAACAACATTTTATAAAATCTTGTTGTAATTTCCGTTCCGGTTACTTCTAATACAGGTGCTGTGGACTTGACAATATCAATCGTTTTTTGAGAAAGCATGTATCCCACTCCTTTTATAGAATAAACATATATTTTAAATACACCTTTACTATACTCCTCTATTTATAAAAAGCAATATATTAAATACATCTTTAGAAAAGTCGTCACATTTAGAATTTAGACAGCACGTTGAAAGAAGCGTATACTAAAATCACGCTCCACTACCCAATGAAGCGTGCGACGTACAACTAAATGAAAGACCAACTGAAAATTGATTCCATGTTGATAAAGGTGAGTGAAAAATGAAACTAACATTATATACAGACTATTCCTTGCGTGTCCTCATCTACCTAGCCTCTAAAAAAGACCATGACCTTGCGAACATACAAGAAATTGCTGATGCCTATCACATTTCCAAAAATCATCTAATGAAAATAACCTACGAGCTTGGGAAAATGGGAATTATAGAAACCGTTCGAGGAAGAAATGGTGGAATCAGACTCGCAAAACAGCCTACAGACATTAATATTGGAGCCCTCGTCCGCCAAACGGAAGAAGATTTTCATCTTGTCGAGTGTTTTGATACGGAACACAATCGCTGCGTCATCACCCCCGTTTGTGGATTAAAACACGTCCTAAACAAAGCACTGCAAGCTTATTTTCAAGTATTAGACGACTATACGCTAGATGATCTAGTGAAAAACCCCTTCGACCTTCAAGCGCTATTCGGTCAATCGGCAAACGAGTAAGATCTTCGAAAAAGAAAAGCTGAAACGACGATCCGTTTCAGCTTTTTTTTGGTGGGGTGTACTTCTACCATTTAGTTAGCATCTTTCCAGAGAATCTTTGAAAGATGTCTATCCACTTTATAAGGTAGGACATTTGGCATGAAGTGAGGATAAGTACGGAGCAGACTTCGATAACGATGCCGTATCCGCGGATATTCACTGCCCAGACTTCGATAAACACTCTACATCCGCGGATTAAAAAAGATGAACCTGAGTCAACCAAAGTCATCTTTACCAGTCTAGTCCCTTTTATTACTTTAAGATGTTAAGGCGTGCTTTTTCTAATACAAACCTTAACAACATCTTTTTCAACAAATTTAAACGCTACTTGTTCATTCGTTACAGGATGGGTTCCAACGTTCTGCGTATGAGCAGAAACTTCACATAATACAGTTAAACCTGTAAAAGGATCATTCTCATTCGTATCTTCGCGATCGATCATACATTGGAAAGGGAGATCGTTAGTAATTGTATTTTTTTCTTTCACTCCGTTATCTAAAACTGCAGTATAAATGATCGTCTTACGAAGAAAACCATTAATGACCACTTTTTCAGGATATACTTTTTCTATTTCAGCGAAGACTGTACTACTCTGAGAAATAGGGGCATCATTTAGTGCAGGTTGTACCAACTGAGTATTTCTCTCGACAACAACCTGACAACACGTTTGTGGAATGTTTTCTATAATAGGAGAAGAGACAACCTTCATCGGTCTCATCATATCATTATCTTCATGGTCTATAATATGGCAGTGCCATACATAGCCAGGACCAACAGTAGGGTCAAATGAAAATTGATTTACTCCCGGCTTAGAATCTCCTGATTTAACATTTTGTGGTGCAAAACGCAGTCTCATTCTAGTGACTTCATTGGGGTTCGCTCGAATCGTATCCTTCCACCCCTGCTCATTCAAATCTGGCTCCATAGGCTCACCTATAAGATACGGTTCAACAGGTAAGGATATCGTTGGATGCTGGAGAGGCGGTTCGCCATTTAGACGTAACCAATCCGCTAAATATCTGTCAGATTCAAAGAGCTGACGACTGACTATTTGAAACTGAATCAAGTGCACGTGGATAGGATGGGTAGCGTTCGACACGTTCGCGAACACCCAATCCATTGTTGATCCAACTATGGGTAGTTCTGAGATGGGAGCTTCCCATTTTTGACCGTCCAATAATAATTCAAGAGGACCGTTTCCTTCCTTCCTCACCACATTTAGAGTGAGGATTTTTTGGGGAGTATCCGGAATCAGTGTCGGTATTTGATTTAGTATTGGTGGAAGAGTCACTGGTGGCACTGGGGGTGTGTCACGCACAGTGAACTGCATCACTTGCCCAGTCGTCTCTGGATCTGGTGGATCACCACCAGGGAAAGGAGCAACCGCATCATTAGTAAAAATAATTTTAGTTCCGGGTTCTACCTTTGAAAAATCAATTAAAACGTCAGCACGCTCTGCTGGTGAAAGTAAAAGTTCAGTCAGTGTCACTGGACCACGTAAAAACCCTCCATCAGAACCAACCTGCATAAATGACTGACCATTTGATAGTTTTAGGTTATAGAATCGAGAGTTCGATCCATTAAGAATCCTAAAGCGGTACTGCCTTCGTTCAACATCGAGGTTTGGCCAAACCTTGCCATTCACCATAATGGCATTGCCTATAAAATCTTGAACCCAATACGGATGAACTTCAGGATTAACACCAATGTTAGGGAACAATAATGAACCATCTTCATTAAATGAACGATCCTGAATAATGATCGGAATTTCAAACGATCCACTTGGAAGAAAAGGTTCTATTTCACTATTGGGGTCTCTCAACAAGTAGAATCCAGCAAGGCCTGCAAAAATATTCAGTCGCGTAATACCAAGTGTATGATCATGGTACCATAGAGTAGTCGCTTCCTGTTGGTTTGGATACGTGAAGCGAGATCCAGTGAAGGCAATGCCTGTTTCTTCCTCTCCAGCTGTATACCACCCCTCAGGATTTCCATCTGAATCAGATCTAACTTCTCCACCATGCAAGTGAGTAACGAAAGGGACTGGAATCTGTGCTAGTGCGTATCCCGGTGGAAACGGTAAATATGGTGGCGTTACTGGAGGCATATTATTAGGGTTTGCCCAGTGTAGAGTGGGATCCACCGGCAGAAAATGAGGTTCCGTAATGTTATTTACCCATTGAACATTTACTGGGATTCCTTTCACCGCTTCAAAAGTAGGTCCTGGAGTACTATGAAAACAAGAGCCATCTTCTATAATACCCTCGTAGCCCCATACAAGTGTATTAGGAAACGGACGAGGAAGAAGTTGTTGTTTGAATGCGGTCGCAGAAACGGTATAGTTATGACTTCGTTCTTTACCTGTAGCTGGATCCTTTACAACGGTAGGTTTATATACAGGTGGAACCACTAATTGATTAACATACTTAGGAATCAAATGAGGATCCAATGGTTTTGTCATTCTTTACCCTCCCTTGATGGGTTTGTAAATAATTATTGGAAAGAAGAACAACTCACCTTCTCGCTCTTAAGATATGTATCCTTGGTCTCAACATGACAGACATATACAAATGTTAAGACTAAAAAATTTAACCTCCACATATTGCGGAAAGAATAAAGGTGAAAAAAGGCCGACTTAAAATGCCTGAAGAAATTTTCCACGCAAGCACTCAATGTGCAGTTGTGACATGTATTATCAGCGGGCAAAAAAAAGATGCCCCCGAGTCAAGCTAGGGTCATCTTTATCAGTCTAATCCCTTTTATTACATTCCAGTCTTTAAGGGACTAAGGTGTGCTTTTTCTAATACAAACCTTAACGATGTCTTTTTCAACAAATTTAAAAGCCACTTGTTCATTCGTTACAGGATGTGTTCCAAAGTTCTGCGTATGAGCAGCAACTTCACATAATACAGTTGAACCTGTAATCATGAAAGAGTCATTCTCATTAGCATCTTCTCGATCATTAATACATTGGAATGGAAGGTCGTCAGTAACTGTATTTTTTTCTTTAACTCCGCTATCTAAGACTGCAGTATAGGTGATCGTCTTACGAAGGAAACCACTAATGACAACTTTTTCAGGACATACTTTTTCTATTTTAGCAAAGATTGTCTTACTCTGAGAAATAGGTGCATCTTTTAATGCAGGTGGTACCAACTGAGTATTTCCCTCAACAACAACCTGACAACACGTTTGTGGATTGTTTTCAATAATAGTACTTGATACAACCTTCATTGGTCTCATCATATCATTATCTTCATGGTCTAAAATATGGCAGTGCCATACATAGCCAGGACCAACAGTAGGATCAAATGAAAATTGATTTACTCCAGGCTTGGAATCTCCTGATTCAACATTTTGTGGTGTAAAACGAAGTCTCATTCTGGTAACTTCATTTGGGTTCGCTCGAATCGTATCCTTCCACCCCTGCTCATTCAAATCTGGCTCCATAGGCTTACCTATAAGATAGGGTTCTACAGGTAAGGGTATCGTTGGATGCTGGAGAGGCGGCTCGCCATTTAGAAGTAGCCAATCGGCTAAATATCTGTCAGATTCAAAGAGCTGACGACTGACTATCTGAAACTGAATCAAGTGAATGTGGATGGGATGAGTGGCTCTCGACACGTTCGCGAACACCCAATCCACTGTTGATCCGACTGTGGGTAGTTCTGAGATTGGAGCTTCCCACCTTTGACCGTCCAATAATAATTCACGAGCTCCGTTTCTTCCAAGCACCGCATTTAGAGTTAAGATTTTTTGGGGAGTATCCGGAATCAATATCGGTATTTTATTTAGTATTGGTGGAAGAGTCACTGGTGGCACGGAGGCTGTGTCAAGCACAGTGAACTGCATCACTTGCCCAGTATTGTCGTCTGGTGGATCGCCAGCAGGGAAAGGGGCAGCCGCATCATTAGTAAAAATAATTTTAGTTCCGGGTTCTACCTTTGAAAAATCAATTAAAACGTCAGCACGCTCTGCTGGTCCAAGTAGAAGTTCAGTCATTGTCAATGGACAACGTAAAAACCCTCCATCAGAACCAATCTGAATAAATGACTGACCATTTGATAGTTTTAGGTTATAGAATCGGGAGTTCGATCCATTAAGGATCCTAAAACGGTACTGCCTTCGTTCAACATCGACGTTTGGCCAAACCTTGCCATTAACCATAATGGCATTGCCTAAAAAATCTGGAATCCAATAAGGATGAATATTAGGATTATTACCCTCGTTAGGGAACAATAATGAACCATCTTCATTAAATGAACGATCCTGAATAACGATTGGAATTTCAAATGGTCCACTTGGAAGAAGAGGTTCGATTTCACTATTAGGATCCCTCAACAAGTAGAATCCAGCAAGTCCCGCAACAACATTCAGTCGTGTAATACCAAGCGTATGATCATGGTACCATAGGGTAGTCGGTTCCTGTTGGTTTGGATACGTGAAGCGAGATTTAGTGAAGGCAAGGCCTGTTTTTTCCTCTCCAGCTGTAAACCACGCTTCAGGATTTCCATCTGAATCAGATCTAGTTTCTCCCCCATGCAAGTGAGTACTAATAGGAACTGGACTCTGTGCTAGTGGGTATCCCGGTGGAAACGGTTGAAATGGTGGCTCTGGTGTGGGCATGTTATTAGGATTTGCCCAGTGTAAAGTAGGATCCACTGGAAGAAAACTAGGACCCGTAATGTTATTTACCCACTGAACATTTACAGGGATTCCTTTAACAGCATCAAAAGTAGGTCCTGGAGTACTACTAAAACAAGTGCCGTCTTCTATAATACCCTCGTAGCCCCACACAGGTGTTTTAGGAAACCTACGAGGAAGAAGTTGCTGTTTGAGTTCAGTTGCAGAAACGGTATAGTTATGACTTATTTCTTCACCTGTAGTTGGATCCTTTACAACGGTAGGTTTAAATACAGGCGGAACCACTAATTCATTAACATACTTCGGGATCAAATTAGGATCCAATGGTTTTGTCATTCTTTATCCTCCCTTTGAAAAAATTCATCTTCCAATTTTAATGGTATGTATCCTCAGTCTCAACATGACAAAAACTATACAAATGTTTCCACTGAAAAACAGTCCGACTTAAATGGCTGAAAAAATTCTCCACGCAAGCATAATTAAAATGTAAAATGGAGGCTGGAGGAAGGGTTGTCAATATAAAAAGACTAAGCATATAAGGAACTCCCTATATTTTTTTTTGAATTTCAAGTTTGTAATTCCTATCTTAGTAAAAAGGAAAATTGATTCTTATATATTAGAATTAGCAATAGCGAATGGAGGAAATAAATGATGGGTTTGCCAAATTGCCCAAAATGTAATTCAGAATATACTTACGAAGATGGAAATGTTTTTGTTTGCCCAGAATGTGCTCATGAGTGGACTTTAGAATCTGAAACTGAAAGTAGTGAAGATAAAAAAGTGATCAGAGATGCAAATGGAAATGTCTTAAACGACGGTGATTCAGTAACAGTCATCAAAGACCTTAAAGTAAAAGGAAGTTCATCCGTCTTAAAAATAGGTACAAAAGTAAAAAGCATACGTCTGGTTGATGGTGATCATGATATTGATTGCAAAATTGATGGTTTTGGACCGATGAAATTAAAATCTGAATTTGTTAAAAAAGCATAAATGCAGTTTTAATGAAACATTTATAGATAATCGTATGAAAGCGAATGATTGAAAAGGAACGACGTTCATTAAGGTTGTTTTGTTACTTAATGAACGTCTTTTTTTAAATGACATGATGTGATGTAATCATTAAAAGAACACTTCAAGCTATGTGTTGAGTAGTTCAGTGCACCTTTCCATTCCCGCCCAAGACCACTTACGCTTGTGGAACAGTTTTTCTAGCTGCGATAATCACATTTATCATCAAAAAAATAGTAGCCCCTTGGTTGAAAAAAGGACTACTGTAGTGTGATGCATGTATTTATAGACTGGATGATGATTGTATTACGGCACTACTAAATTATACCACTATTTCTTTCCTCTTGTGGATATTTCCCCCGACAAATACCGACAAGCCCCAATAATCACAAAAAGAATTTATCATCTAAATACAATGGTAAAAGGACCCTTTCAGTTACTTCAAACGTAACTAAAAGAGTGCTTCGCATCAAAACATGCTAATTGCTAATCATATTTGATTAGCCATTTTTACTCCTCAATAACCTTCCCCTCTTCTCCTTCTTTTTCAACCCTTGCTGCTCCTGGATAATGGAGAGCTTGGTCTCGATCTGACTGTACTTTCTTTTCCTTTTTGAGCTTCTTTTCTTGTCGATCTCTAGACATTTTTAACACCTCCATATATAAAATTTCCTTAGAGAATATTTTAATGCTTACTTTCATCAACTCAATTATTACCATGTTTTTTAATAAGCCACTCCTCATACTTTCGAGACGTTTACCCATACTAACCACAAACGGAGACGAGGGCTTTAAATACGGTAATGAAGGAGATCATATGCAAAATAAAGCGAAAGACTTCCCGAGTATGAAGATAAATGGTGACGCAGGAAAAGGTCGTGCTAAGGATAGGTATGCTTCCAAACGAGCAGATGGAACAACGAACACGCATCCTCAAGAGCGCATGGAAGCTTCGAATCAACGAACGACCGATTAAATGTTTAAGCAAGACGGGCAACCCTGTAGAGGGCTGCCCGCTGTTTTATAAATAAGAACGTTCTTCTTCAATTTCTCTGCGCGTATCTTCAACACTTTCTAACCGTTGCGCATTTTTTTCTTTAATTTTTTCTCTGTGAGCCGCACTGTCATCATGTTCCATTGAAATTTCTGCATCATAGACATTTGCAAGTGTATTATTAACCATTGCTTCCATCTTTTTAATTTTTGTTCGATGTTCAGCTTTATTGCAATTAACTTTGTCAGTCATTTCAATTCCTCCGATCAAAAATAGTCCTTACCCGTTTATAGAATTCGGCTCTTTTCCTGTTTTGTCTAACCTTTTCCCTTTATTTGTTTTAGTTAGGTTTCTTGGTTGTGTTCCTAAATGGCTCGGGACATAAGCTTTGCTGTTCTTTTTTGGATTACTCAAGCTGATCACCCCCTAGAATTAATATGCCCGTAAGCAAGTGAGATATTTGTTAGAAAATTTTACTGATTGGATGTACAACATTCAATCACACTACTGTAAAAGGAAAGAGCCGATTGTTTTAAAAACAATCAGCTCTTTCCTTCTCACATGTAATACATAGGTGTTTATCCAACGAACTTACACTTGTGGTTCAAATGTTGTGCAATCTGTTTCTTCAACGTTGGATGCTTTTTTCCCCTTATGACTTGCAACATAAATCGATTTTGCTTTGCATTTGTTACCCTTTTCCCAATAAGAACAGTTATTTACTTCACAAAGAACATCTTGAGCCAAAGTATCCACCTCCTCTCAGTATTATTTGCGATTATAAGCGGATAATACTTATGAGATGGAGTATTTTTTCACTTTAATGTTTAGGTGGATTTTACAATGATGTAAAGAACTATAGATGATTATGTTTCGTTAACGATAAAAAACGAAGGGATCAAATTTAGGAAGGAATTTTAGGCATGTGATTGTGGACTAATTGAAGAACACAGCGTAATCAATATCGCACACTGAGTGCGATATTCTATCGCCTGCTTCCTCAAGTACTGATTGACGTCAACGAGGTTAATGTATTCTGTTATATTTTGTTTTCACTGTATTTATTAACTTTATCACCACTTAGATTTTTTATCTGTACTTAACAAGAAGATCGTTAAATTATCCCTCCTATTATGGAGGAATCATGGTACAACCAGCGGCTCCTCATCGTTAATCTCGCCTGGCATTATTGACCGATGTTAGGCATACGCTAAATGATACAGTTTACTATTTTCAAGCTTAGTATATAATTCCCATCATCCCCCTTCTTCTAAAAACTTTATGAATTCTATCGATCAGTAGCAACTCTTTTGAACGGTCTGGTCCATCATTACATACGTTTTTTTATAGTCCTGTTATACGATCTATTGTAGTGAAAATAGACTTCTGACCCTTTTTCGGTTTGAGCCATGTTATGATTTAATAAAAATAGGAGCGTGAAAAGATGACGACTTTTATTTTTGTACTATTAGGAATTTTAATATTTTGGTTTTCTTTTAGTTTTCTAATGGGGTATAAAAAAGGGAACATCACCCTTGATTTAGATGACCATTACACTGACCCCAAAAAATATGTAGAAGCAGTTAAGCAAGAGTTAGAAAATCAAGGAAGAACAGTTAACTACGAAGGTAATTACCAATTCCTGATAGATGGGAAGGTATACACGATGATTTCAAGTAACGTGCCCATGGGTGCTCCTTTACAACGGACAATTCTTAAACCGAAAAACCGTTGAACAAAGCATTAATGAGAAATGGCGTACAAATCGATAGAACTTCAGACTATGCCAGTGGATGTTAATAGCTTCAATCAGGTTGGTAGCAAACTTTATAAGTGCATGGTTATTATCGAAAAAATAGCGTGAACTTACATAGCGCTTGGACACCGTCAAACATTCTAATCATACTAAGCAATGCATAAAATAAATGAGACCAATAAAAAAAACGTATCTTCGTGATACGTTTTTTTTATAAATTCAAAATGCTGTCTGTCTATATGTACGTGGTGGAATTCAAAAGAAAGGATGTTGGTATGTCTTCCATGTGGCTTTTAGGTTTTGTCTCGACGGCGGTAGGGATTGGGATTGGTGGACTGCTGGCATGGTTGTTAAAAGGATTTCAGAAAAGTATTGATACGATATATGCCTTATGCTCTGGGTTAATTCTTGGGCTAATGAGTTTGGAAATTATCCCAGCGGCTATCCAATTAGGAGATTGGATTATTTTTTTCTTAGGTTTCTTAGCTGGCATCCTTTTATTTGAGCTTTTACATACAGTTTCTCATAAGATTACCCTCATCACTAACAGCCCTGAGAAAGACTTGTTTATCCATACTGGTTTTTTATTAAGCCTTAGTATTGCCGTTCATAACTTTCCCTTAGGTATGATTCTTGGTTCAAGCGATTCCTCTATGAGCACCTCTCTATTACACACGCTTATTCTTCACAACGTCCCAGAAGGCATGATCTTATTTACTCCCTTATTTTTGGCAGGGCTTGGTTTTTATACGTGGTTCTGGTTCTCAGTCCTTGTCGCTGTGCCTGTTGGAATTGGATCATTTGTTGGATCTTTGATTGGCATAAATCATCCTTTTTTGTGGGCCTTCACCATCAGCTTAACCGCTGGCATTATTTTCATGGTGACGATAAAAGAAATTCTTAGAGAATCCACTAAGCATTCTTCACTTATTTATTGCTTAGTCATATCAATGCTTGGCTTTATCTGTATTCTTATTTATTTTGCAATCATCTAAGGATGGCGGTTCCGAACCCCTGAGACGTTAAGAATCAATCACTTTATAACACCTCCTTCATAAAATAACATAGATGCACATGATTAAAGGAGGGAAAGTGGATGACCAGTCCAACGTCAGGCTACGTTACAGATAATCGAAATATTACAGGAAACGGGACCCCAAATTTATTTTTTGATATTAATAATAGTTTGTCATTTGAGAGAAATCCTGAAAATAAACTCTTTTTATTATCTTCCACCCAAACGCCTGCCATGATTGGTGGGTCAGTGGCTAATATGGAACTCTCTAAAGGGTTTATTCGTGAACCACACTGGCACACGAATGCTTGGGAATTAGATTATCTCATTTCAGGATCAGCTACTGTATCGGTATTGGATCCCAAAAACAATCTACAAACGTTCAAGCTCACAAAAAGTGGTGAGACGGTTTTTATTCCAATGGGCTGGTGGCATTGGGTTGCAGCCGACTCAGATAACACACAATTACTGTTATTTTTTAACAATGACCAAATTGAAACGCAAGATGGATCTACTACATTAACAAGAACGCCTTTGGAAGTCTATAACCAAGCGTACAATATTGATCCTCGATTAATGGGAAGGGCTTTGGAGCCAATTGATGGAACAGACGGTGTTATTATTGGACCTCCGAAGAATAACAACAACCCAGACATTTAAACAAACGTTTATTTAGAACGCGTTGTGGAGTTTGAAACTCTTCTCGCGTTCTTTTTTGCGTGGAACGAGCCGAAAATAGAGGTCCTGCGATTCGGGAGACGTATTTAAAAAGGACTGTGATTAGATACAGTCCTTAACTCGTTTCAACTTCAGTTGAAAATACGTTTTCACACTTTTTTTGAGACAAAACGATCAAGACGATTCTACCGTTTTTTGTACCCCCTAAACCCTAACGCTAAACCGAAGAAAGAAAAAAACACCGATTCCTCACCCAAATTCACTACGTTTAGAGGTGGACAACTTCTCGGCGATTAAGTAAAATGTTTAACACTTTTCTCTTTTAAATAAGCAAATCAATAAACTAACTATAGCAATAATGGAAATAATAATAATTGGTATAATAGTAAGTAAATAAGTTATTTGAAGCTGTTCACTTTGGCTTGGATTACGTGCGATGCCAAGGATAAGAGCATTTGAACTAAGGCCAAATCCAATCGCCCGCTCCACCCAAGGCAAGCAACGCACCTAAACAAAGACAACAAAGTTTTTTACATTTTTCCATTTTTTCCACCTCCGACTTTAATCTATGATTGGAGGGCATGTCTATATTCTTGTTTATTCACTCTCCCTCCCCTCTCAAGTTAAAGGCTCATTTTGCTTAAATAAATATTTTTGCTGAATAGGATAAATCGAGAGTCCACCCTCTTATCAGTTTTGTAGCGTATCGAAGCGATCCCATTCGAGAATGTTGGGGTGGGACTGCTTTTTCAATACACTAATAGATAAAGGGGGTACCCTTTCTCAAGGATCCCCCTTATCAAACCGTATATGTCCTATTAAGGATACGGCTTACCAATATGCTGCTTGGACTTGTTAATCAGTACTTAACTATTCTTGTGTCACGTTTATTTGATGGACGAGCGGCGTGGAGTGAACGCCCCCGCGTTCTTTTTTGCGTTGAATGATCCGCTCGCATTCTTCGTGCTCTTTTCTTTCATATACGGTTGTATCAGCACGCCAGTGAAAAAACTTTAACCCTTGAGAAAATAGATGTTCCGGGTTTCGGGATACGTGCTTACCGATTCATCACCCACCTTCACTACGTTTAGAGGTGGGTAACTTCTCGGCGATTAAGTTGAATGTTTAACACTTTTCTTTTTTCATCATGCACATAATTATTATAAATATAGCAATAAAGAATAAAATAATACTTGGCACAACACCAACTAACATAGTATAAAATACAAGATCGGATTCTAAGCTTGGATTACGTGCGTAAGCAATTGTAAGACCACTTGCGCTTTCACCTAATCCAATTGCAACGCCCGCTAATACAATCAACGCACCTAAACAAAGACAACAACGTTTTTTACAACCTTCCATTTTTCCCACCTCCGACTTTAATCTATGATTGAAGGGCATGTCTATATTCTTGTTTATTCACTCCCTCCCTTCTCAAGTTAAAGGCTCATTTTGCTTAAATAAAAATTTTTGCCAAATAGGATAAACCGGGAGTCCACCCTTTCATCTTTTTGTAGCGTATCGTAGCGATACCACTTTGTATGTTAGGGTGGACTTTCTTTCCAATTTACTCAAAAAAACTATGTCAAGTATTTTATTTGTAAAATTTTTTAATAGAAAAAAGGATATTCACATTAGTTCGAAGAATTAGAATAATCGGACGAGGTGATGCGATCGGAAAGATTAGTGATTTGAAGTGAATTAACAAAATCGAACATTATGGGAGGTCTAAAATATTGACGAGTAAAAACAAGAAGGTATTTAAAACGGTTGGTAATTCATTATTAGCAGTAACTTTATTGGTACCAGTAGGCTATACAACTTATGCACAAGAGACGAGTAATGAGAAATATGATCAGCTAATTGAAAGTACTTTTGATCAGAAGCAATCCCTATTACAAAATGAGCAAACCGTACACGTTAAAAATGAAGAGGAGCTTCAGCGTATACGCCCTGAAGGTCCTAAAGATGAGGACAATACCTCGGATCAAAAATTTGAAAATGAAGCAGTAAATGACTATACATTTGCTGATTTAAATAGATTAAGTAATGCTGATTTAGTAGACCTACTAGTGACTATTAATACAAGAGACATTTCAGATTTTTGGTCGTATAGTCGAGATGTCGTTGAATTCTATGGTGACCAACAACGAATTCTCTATTTATTAGATGAAATTAACGATTTAGGTTCACAATATACAGCAAATGATGGTAGAGGTCTTGCCACTTTGATGGAAGTAGTCAATAAAGGGTTCCTCTTTGAATTTGATTATCAAGATCCTAAAATGGCCTATTTAAGTGATCTTTCGTTCAGAGAAAAAGTAACGCCAGCTGTTGTTTCTGTTATAAAGAACAGTCATTTTGGTCTTGGGACGACGGCTCAAGATGCCGTTGTAGAACACGCAGGCTTTTTAACAACGCACGCAACAGTGGATCTTGAACTGTTTGATAACGCACTACCCGTTCTAGAGGAGTTTAATTCTCAAGTAGATACCTATATTACGGAGATTACTAAGACAAATGCGATTTATGGGTTAATTAATGGTCTAGAATATGTCCAATACTATAATTATCGCAATGGCCCATATGATTTTGTAGAAGAAGCACCTTGGTACGGTCAAATAGACGACATTTTTAATGAGGTTGCAGTCATTTTAGAATTCAGCCAATTTGCAGACACAAGACATGAATGGCTCATCGATAATGCCGTTTTTTTCATCACTGAAGAAGGCAAATTTCATAGTGACCTAACCTTTACGTTGGACACATTTAATAAGGCTTTAAATACTTATCCTTATTATGGTGGGGTTTATTTAGGGCTTGCGAGAACCATTGATAGATTAGGTGGAGACATCGATTACGATCAAATCGTTGAAGACTATGAAGATTATTATTATGGCAATGAATATACTTTTGATAACGGTGAGATTGTGATTAAAGCTGGAGACCGAGTAGATCCAGAAGAGATTCAGAGACTTTATTGGGCGGCTAAAGAAGAAAAAGCTCAATTTCATCGCTACTATGGAGTGGACGAACCCATTGAACAAGGGAATGTAGACGACGTCCTTACCGCAATTATTTATAATGATAGAGATGAGTATAATATGAATCAACATCTCAATAATGTAAGTACGAATAATGGTGGGATTTACATCCAGCCTTGGGGAACGCTGTTTACATGGGATAGAGATGTAGCTGCGGGAGATAGTATTTATGAACTAGAAGAATTGTTCCGCCACGAATATTTTCACTATCTTCAAAGTAGATACGCCATACCAGGAATGTGGGGGAGAACACCTTTATATGATAACGATCGGTTAGTTTGGATTGAAGAAGGTGGCGGCGAATTTTTCGCAGGCGCAACGAGAACAGGATTTGATACTCGATCAACCAAGATAAGAGGCATTCATTCCAACCCACAAGATCGTTATACGTTAGATGAGGTGTTACATGGAACGTATGGTTCTTGGTACATTTATGACTATGCATACGCCTTCTATGATTTTATCGTAACAAAGCATGTTGACGTTTTTGATCAAGTTAAAGTGCTATTACGAACTGAAGATGCTGCTGGTTTTGATCAATATATGGATGAATTATCAAGCGACCCTGTGTTAGAAGAAGAATTTCAAGAGCATATGCAAGAATTAGTCGATGATGGCGGACGTGTCGTATTAGTAGAAGATGATTACACGGCTAGCCATTCTGCACGGGATTTTGTAGATATTAAAGAGGGCATTTTGAATGAAATGCGTTTGAGACGTGTTTCAGACACAGAAAACAGTGCGGAGTTCTTTAATACTTATACAGTGGAGGGGACATATGTTGGTGGAAAATCAAACGGCCTTACCGATGACAGAGAAGAAATGAACGATATCGTGAACCAAGCGTTAGCGAATTTAGACTCGACATGGAGCGGGTATAAAACCGTGACCGCTTACTTTGTTAACCACCGTGTAAATGATGATGGTAGGTATGAGTTTGATGTCGTCTTTCACGGCTTACTGACTGACGATAAAGATTCCTAATAGAATCTATAGCTAGTTCTTAACACTTGGCAGTTAGAGGCGAATAATTTTACCCTATATACATTAGGAGTCCACCCTTTCATCTTTTTGTAGCGTTTCGTAACGATTCGAGATGTTGGGGAGGGACTCTTTTTTATATACTAAAAAGTCATTACTTTATATTTTCGATTGATGTACAAAAATGCTCGTAGTAAAAATGAAAAAGCATCGAAGAAATTTCGAAAAAGTGGCATCTGGAATTATATAGCTAACTCGACTAAAGCGTTAACCTATCTACTATTTGCTGACATTAAAAAAGAAAAAATTTTAGGGACTCTCTCTCTAAAGAACGTAATTATGCTTTGCATCGTTAATCGTTTCAAACGTTGTATGGGGTATTTTCTCTCTTAAGATTTCATAAATGGCTTTATTTGAAGCTAAAAATTCCTTACTTATTAAATCTTCTTCTCCAGCCTCCTTCGTTCCGCAGTCTAAATAAAATTTTTCAATCGAGGCCAAATCGGAATCTTGTAGTAGTCTTTCTATTTCCTCCTGGTTACGGTAAAAAGCAGAAGACAAAATGGCTATATTATTGAAAATTTGCGGATAACGGCACGCAGCGTAAGTGGAAATAAGTCCTCCTAATGAAACCCCTGCCATTGCAGTACGATCTTTTAACGTACGGTATTTATTGTCTATAAACGGCTTTAGTTCATTCACGATAAAGTCTATATACTGTATTCCTTTTCCACCTGATGGACTAATTTGCCCTACTATCTTCTTGCTGTATTCACCATTTACCCAAGGGCAATATTCATTTATTCGCTCTTCGCTATTTTGATCTATCCCGACAACGATAACTTCCAGTCCTTTTTCATCTAAGTAATTTTCAAGTTCTAAAGATGTGCCACCTATTGCATCATGATCGCAAAAGACATTTTGTCCATCGTGCATATACAATACGGGGTAACGTTTATTTTCCTTGTTATAATTTTTAGGTAGATATACTCTAATCAGTCTTTCTTGCTTGAACGAAGTTATATACACAGGAAATATTTCTACCTTGGCTATCCCACCTGTCGTTTATTATGAATTTACCATCAGTTCTGTTGTAGCTGGTCACTCCCTTTCCATTATAACCAAACCTAATATTTTGGCGAACCCTATTGCTTGTTCGGAAGATATGATACACCCTTCTAGTTTTTCAATTGATACGGTCAGTTTATCAAATAAGCAAGTACTAAGGTCGACTCCTGATAACTCAATCCCTGCAAGGTTTGCTTGATCTAATTTACAAGAAAAGAAGCTCGTATGTTTAAATCTAGCCTCATAGAAATCTGAACGGTTTAAAGAACTTTCCTTATATAACACATGTTTGCAATTTGTAAACCCAAATGATGCGTAATCAGCATGACAACCCTCAATGGTCACATGTCTCAGTGTCGCTCCTGATAAATTAGTCCCCATTAATTTGCATGCTTTGAATTCAACATGATGAATGATCGCATCACTAAAATCCACGTTTGAAAGATCACAGTTGATAAAGATAACATCAACTAATTCAATATGTTTAAGAGAACACTCTTCAAAGATGACATCTTTAAACCTCACTTTTTCAAAATACAACTTGTCCAAATCAACACCATTAAATGTTTGTCCTTCTATTTCTACTAATTGAATTCTCTCGTCATCTCGTAGAAAACTAGGTGATATGATCTGTTTCTCTAGATACGAAGGGAGATCAGGTGCTTTGATTTTAGGTGTTTGCTTCTTTTTATTCATTGAACCCCTCCCTGTTCCCTCTTTGTTAACTGAATAAGAAGACTAGGATTTTATCTTAGCTAATTCTTTATATATGGTTAGTGTTTCAATAAGAAATTGTTGATCATAGTCTGTCTGCTGATTGATTTTCTCTGCCCATTCCTCTATTGTTCCTAATTGTTGCTCATGAAATAATCCTTCACTCGTGCTTAAAAAACTCTTCCAATTACAAAATTCCCAATGTGCCACTTCATTTTTATAAGGGATTCTACACTCCAAAAGTGGTTTTGGTTTAATTAAGTTTTGAGAGAATTCAGCAGCCTCCATAAAAAAATCTATGTCCAACGGTTCTGTATGATATGTCTGCTTTGACACTTTTCCACTTGACCGATGATAGTACAGTTCCACTCTGTTTCCTTTTGGCTTTACTTGAATCTGTGCAGCAGGAAAAAAACCACGTAGCTTATCATTTGTATAATCTTCGCTATCCAAGTCCAGTAACACTGGATTTAACCACTGGTCTCCTAAATCACACAAAAAGCGCTGCCCATTTTCATCTAATGCCACGATTGACACATGAGCATCTTTTGTTTTTAAATCTTGACCAATAGGATATGCTTCTATCCCATTTTTGGTGAATTCATCAAGCAACCATATTGCAAGATCAAAACAATTACCTGACATACCATATTGACTCCGATGCTCCTTCATTAACGATACATCTCTCTGTCTATTACCATTTGCCCTTTTATAAAACCATGCTTTTGCTAGTGTCTCCATTGGAAAGTCATCAAACTTTCTCCATGTTGAAAGGATCTCTTGTGAAGCGATCATATTCTCACCCTCGTCAAATTAATGTCCTTCCTCTTATCCTATCTGTCTCTCTACTGTCAGTATATAAATTCGTTGTATTGGAAAAAAATCCTTCTTTCACTACCCTGCTCACGTTCATTCTACAAACAGGTAAAATACATACCCCACTGAACTTTAGTTAAAATTTCGTTTTGCTCATCTTCCACGAATGTAGATAGTTTGGGTTTTGTGAAGCATGTTTCCTCTATTGATTATTGCATAAAAAAACAGTCCTCCGTTACCATAATGAGGACTGATTTTAATTAATTGTGTTATAATAATAGTAATGATATTAGAGAGGAGCATTTTTTTGGTTAGATTATCCACTAAAGAAAAGATAGTTAATGCAAGTCTTGAATTATTTTCAGAGAAGGGATATAAAGCAACTACAATAAAAGAGATCGCTGAAAAAGTGAAGGTAAAAGAACTTACCGTTTATCGGCATTTTGGTAAGAAAATAAACATACTTGAACAAATCAACACCATGATTTCTTCTCCTCTTGCACCAATTGCAGATTATCTTAAGAATGAAGTTGTATACGATTTAGAACAAGACTTATTCAACATTATTACTCTCTTCGAAAGAGAGATATATCAAAATAAGTATTTAGTTAAATTCATTCTTCGAGAAGATATGACTAAATTTGTTATTCCAGAACAATATATGAAAGGAGAATTTTTAGTAAATTATTTTAATACTATGATTGAAAAAGAGAAGATGAGACCTTTTGATACTAAGTCATTAACTTTACTATTCATTTCGAATGGCTTAATTCTTTTTTTAATAAAAGACCAATTTCAAAATGAAGGAATTTCATCTTTAATAACAAGTGAAAAATATAAAAAAACAGTAGTAGGGCTCTTTATAGCAGGATTAAAATTAAATGAAAAAGATTCTTAACCAGACAAATCAAAAAACTGGGTAAACTTCGTCACTTGGACTTAATTCTGCCAAGGTTGTACAAATATTTCCCAATTATTCTATTTTCCACCTACTACATTGGCATTCAACTGCCCCCCTACCATTTGTTTAATTCCTTAATTTTCTGTAGTTCGATGCGATATCTTATTAAAAAATTATAAGTTGCCATTGCATGACCAATTAAGGAAAAACTCTCTCCGTTTTCCATCGTACTCTGATGCCACCCTGTCTCATTATATTGATGATAGGTTTACTTCCTAAACCTAAACATTTTTTAAGTTTGGGAGACACGGAGGTAATAATCAACTGTATACATACTGAAACACCCCACCTTTAAAATTCTAAGATAAACGAGTTTATCCCACAGGTTGATTCTCGTTTTCGGTACTATGCTAGAAAACTGCACAGCTATGTAAGTGATGTACTTACTACCTGTTGACTAATTCACACGCATGCGGCTATCTCTTGTGAGTGATATTTACTAATCCTGTTCAAATCCTACCTTTCTAGCTAGTTCTTCTAGAGCTTGAGGTGATAACGATATTTGCTATAGCTAAAAAATAAGGAATAAGAAAAAAGTGCCACCCTATCCGTAGAATACTAGAAGGGTGGCTTCTTTTACTCTAAACTAAGTACCAATTAATTAGGTTCTATATAATCAACTTGAACTTGTCTATAAAGATTATTGGAATAAACCAGATCTGGTTTTAATTTGAGATTCCAAGAATTGTTGGGATCTAGCGAATCAAAAGACCTCGCCATTTTTTTTTTGTTACTTTGCACATTCTCTTGCCTGTTAAAATAAACTTCGATTCACTCCTTTATATTTTGATATATTCCTAATATGTATAATTCAAACCTGTATATATAAGATAAATGTAAGTAAGTACTATCTTACAACAAGAAACAATTTATGTAAACTTTAAATTTCAAGAATATTCAAATGACCTAAGGATGTGATTAAAGGGGTCTCTATTATCTCTTTCAAAAGACCACCATTAATCAATACAATAAGTGTATGAAACACTATGTATTTAAGTGAAGTGACAAAAGAATATAAGAAAAATGTGTCCTAAAAGAAGAGTTATTTCCACACATTTCACCTTTAGGATGAGAACATATTAATTTTCTTGGGGAATATAAATTCGATTCGAATAGATTACCAGCAAATTCTCTAAGACTATTAAAATCTGTAACATAAGCCAAATTCCTTAACGTACAGGTATTTTGGCTATATTTATGTCGATATTTACTTAGTGTACAAAATTTCCTAAATGTTGGAATTACCATAATTGGGGTTTACATGAATTATTTCATAATGTAAGATAGTTATTACTTACATATTTCTTGTATATACAAGTTTATTTAGACAGAAGGGAATCGATCTGACAATAGTGACATGGATACATTCAATGGTGGTACCCCCATATCATCGTGGACAGAAAACAAATGATGTTTTTACACAAAAACCGCCAGGTGGGTATAACGCTTGGCACAAATAGATGAGGTGATGCGGTGGATAGGGTAGATTAATGATGGCCAGTAATAATCAGAACAAAAACACACAAAAATAAGGGAGAAATTATTAATGACAATGGTTACAAGAAAAAGTATGTTAAGTCTATTTTCATCTTTGGTCATGTTATTGACGGTGTTTTCGTTTAATACGAGTGCGAGTGCGAATGCGATGACAGATACGGAAGAAACACCCGACCTATCTAACTTAGAGAATGTAGATGTTTCTGCTAGGTTTGATATGAATACAGATGGAGTTCAAGAACAAGAAGTATACGGTGATGACGGTGAAGTTATAGGGACTCTACGGGTTAAAAATTTGGATCAGGTTGCTAGTGCTAATGATCCGACTCTCATTCCTTTAGGAGAGTCGACGTTTGAGATTGAATTCGATGGTTCTTCAGACATAGTAAACATGATGAAGTTCGATGTGACAGTTAATGGTCGAGAATCTATGTGGAGTTGGCCTGTTAGTGAAATTGTCCGTGCAGATAATAGTGATTATGATTTAAAGAAAAATTTTCACTCGGATTATGAAGAAATTAATATTAGGAATAATTTAGAACATTCAGGATTTACACCGGCATGGGCACGATATGGAATAATCGTTTCTACAACAAGTCCCAGTTCCTTTGTTGGTTATGCTTTTTTGGACGCAAGAATGGAATACGGTTATCTAACTACATCTTTTGCATTTTATAACCTTGCCCCATAATGACAAAGCTAAGGCCGACTTATATTTTAATGGTCGGTCTTTGTTGTGATTCGTAATATGAAATTCACATGAGGTAATACACGATTCTACCCTTAACCCTCTCCCCCTGCAAACTCTCTATTCTTCAATTCAGGATGACCACCTTTTCGCCCTCTTGCCCTTGCAGATTCCAATCCTGCCTTATTGATCTTGTGGAGATATTGAGCGAACGTGGCATTCAATTTCAATCAATGATCATATTGATAAATCAACTGCACAAGGGAAATTCTGCTTCACTGTTATGAGGATTTTTTCCCTTTCTAAATTGTTTTAGGTGCAACGTTCAAGTGTTCAGCTAACTGCTTGTTATTCCCCCTTTAGGGATGGGAGTGTCAACTACTGTATAGAAATTGGCAGTTGGGTGAAAATATTGATATGATGGGCTGAAGGTTAGTAGTGCAAATTATCTGCTTTTTATTTTAGATCATGACGATCCCGTCTTTTTGAAAAAACTCTTTTCGCATATATTGTTTCTTTTTCAAAGAAAGAAATAATATACTAATTAAAAAGTGAGGTGTCTACGTATGGAAAAAGTATTAAAACAACTCGAACAAATAAACAAGCGACTCGATAATCTAGAAAATGATATAAACGAAATTAAGGAAAAAAATTCGTTAAAAAAAGAAAATGAAACAGTAGATAACCATTCAACTGAAGCTCGTAGTGTTATTGAAAAGCAACAATATATACGAAAACAGCCTTTGAAAAAATATTGTTATCCATACACCTCCCCACAGAAGGAAACGTTTTCTTTGTGGAGAATGTTTTTCACCACATAACCTATCCATACATTTTATGAGTTTTAAAAGATGTAGTTTTAGCTACATCTTTTAAAACTCATCTTCAATCACCTATTATTAAAAAATCTTATAAAGGGAAAGTTAATTGTCCCCCCCTTGAACCTTAAAGCAAGAAAAGAGCCCATTAAGAGGGCTCTCCTACTGTATAGAGTTATAAAAAAATTAATGTCTGGTTGGTTGAAAGGTTTTCAATCAAATAAAGCTTATCAAAAGCTGCCCGCAGGAACATTAACGGGATCACTTAGGTATACCTGTTCTCCATATCCCTCGTACACACCTAATCGTAATTGATATGATTTATCGTTATCATAGGAGTCAATTGTATACGAAGCACCTGAAATACTAGAACCACCAATCCATTCTCCATCACTGTAAACAGAAATACCATAATAAGGTAAGCCCTCGCCAGCAGGATGTTCTTCTGTATCAACTTCACCAAAGTACTTCAAGATATCAGATTCAGGATTATCCCATGTGACCTCGACTCCTTGACTACCATAATGCGATTGTATATTCGTTGGCTTAAGATTATCCGGATCTATCTGATCAACTTGTATCTTAACGGGATCACTTAGGTATACCTGTTCTCCATATCCCTCGTACACACCTAATCGTAATTGATATAATGTATCGGCATTATCATCGGGGTTAAAGGGAATTGTATACGAAGTACCTGAAGCACTAGAACCACCAATCCATTCTCCATCACGATAAACAGAAATACCATAATAAGGTAAGCCCTCGCCAGCAGGGTGTTCTTCTGTACCAACTTCACCAAAGTACTTCACGACCTCAGATTCAGGATTGTCCCATGTGATCTCAACAACTCCTTGACTGCCACCATCCGATTGTATATTCGTTGGCTTAAGATTAAGATCCTCTAAATGTTGATCTATCTTATCTACTTTAACGGGATCTCCCAGGGAATACATTTCTCCATGTCCCCCGTACACACCTAGTCGTAATTGATATAATGTATCGGCATTATCATCGGGGTCAAAGGGAATTGTATACGAAGTACCTGAAATACTAGAACTACCAATCCATTCTCCATCACGATAAACAGAAATAGTATAATAAGGTAATCCCTCGCCAACAGGATGAGATTCTGTATCAACTCCACCTGCGTACTTATCGATCTCTGATTCAGGATTATCCCATGTGACCTCGACTCCTTGACTACTATAATGCGATTGTATATTCGTTGGCTTAAGATTAAGATCCCCAAAATATTGCTCCGGATCTATCTTCTTAACCTCTACCGACGCAAAACTTTCCGCTCTATAATTATAAGGTGATGTTAAATCGGTATAACCAAAAAGGTCATGACCCTCATATCTTTTTCCCCATTCATCTACTTTATCTTTTAAGTCTTGAATGTTATCTCCAGGAATCATATAATAATTACCAACGAGTTGATAGACACCTGCGATGTAAGCTTGTCCCTCTGAATAATCTCCGAAACTATACTTGTCCGTAGAAGATGTCTCTTCCGTTACCGATATAGAAGTCTGAAAAGTGTTAGTTACTGATTGATTAAATGCTTGAGTATTTTTTACAGATAGAAACCCTATTTCATATGTCTGGGTATAACCTACTGTTTTAGCTAATAATTGGCTTTCCAACACAGAAACGCCTGAAGTATATGAAACTGAACGCTCTATCGAATTTCCAGCGGTACTTAAATAAGATGGACTAATCAAATTCCAATATCCCTCAAATGCTAATTTTGTGCCTTGAGCAAAGGATGAGTTTGGATCAATCATGAGTGTACCTATATATTTATCCGGATTGTCATTGTCATTATATAAAAGCTTATCCCTAACAGTTTCCGAATCATCCATAAATCCTAAGACGACATTTTTACCAGTTTCAGGGTCTATAATCTCTGGTATCTGATCACGGGGGCCAGTCCCTAAGTTATAGTAGAGACTATTATTTCCACTACCATTATGAACTTCTAGTATACGTTCATTTTCAAGGACTATTACTGTAGGTTTATACCCATGGTCATATCGGTTAGTTAGGCTATCTTCACTATACATACTATACCATATAATTTTACCACTTACGTAAACCCCTAAATCGTAAATAAGAGAACTTCCATAACTACTATTATGAATTTCTAGTACATCCCCATTGGGAAGTACTGTGACAGAAGGGTCTTTTCCCGTAGTGTATTGGTTATCATCTATATTATACCAAGTAATTTTGTTACTACCGTAGTAAACCCCTAACTTGTAATAAAGGTCATTTCCGTCGCTATGAACTTCTAGTATTTCACCCGTGTCAAGTACTGTGACAGAAGGTTGTTCACCAGTGTCATATTGATTATCTATACTATACCAATCCATTGTCCCATCATCTTTGTATTTACCTAAATTGTAATAAAGGTCATTTCCATCGTTATGAACTTCTAATATCTCACCTGTGTCAAGTACTGTGACAGAAGGTTGATTACCAGTGCCATATTGATTACCTTCACCATTCCAGTCCATTGTCCTATCATCTTTGTATTTACCTATATTGTAATAAAGTTTATTTCCGTCGTTATGAACTTCTAGTACATCCCCATTGGCAAGTAAAGTTACAGAAGGATTATCACCATTGTTATATTGTTTTTCTTTAATCTCCCACCAATCCATTGTCCCATCCTCTTTGTATTTACCTAAATTGTAATAAAGATTATTATTTCCACCACCATTATGAACTTCTAGTACAATCCCATTGGCAAGTTGTGTGACAGAAGGTTGTTCACCACCGTCATAATGTTTTCCACTGTCTGTTTCAAACATATTACTAACAAACGAATCACCAAAGCTATCTGAACCGTATAACTCAATTCCGACAAAATCTAATAGATCTGATTCAACTAAATTTCTTTCAGGATATGTGTCCTTAGGTAGACCCATGTTATAAGAATTGACAGGTAATACATCTTCTAAGAGTGGTAATAAACCATTAGAAGCATTAGAAGCATTAGAAGCTTTATTGTAAATTATTGTTTCTATGTTGGATGGTTCCTCCGCCGCTAATACAGTGGTCGGACTAACAGCAGGGATCATACTACTTACGGATAGTCCAGTGGCTAATAATATAGATAATAATCGTTTACGTGACATTCTTGTTTCCCTCTTCCCTTATTTTTGATTAATGGGGTAATTGCAGGCAATAATACTGCGATTGACAAAAGACTAGCAAGTAAACGCTTTCTTTTCCTCGCTCTCTCTTTATCAGATTATAATTGCATAGTTAAAAGCACTGGAAACATCTCTTTTAGGCTTCCCTCCCCCCATGTTCACAAAAAATTGATCTTTCTTATACCTAAAATGAAAGATATGAATGTCTATCATTTTTAATTATTATTAAGTAATTTTTCATGAAAGTCAACAAGAATATACTAAAAAAAGAAAAATTAAATAAATAGAGAAAATTATGTTTATGAACAAAAATAATAGATATATAAATCTATCATTTTTGATTTATCAGGCCATCTTTATTTTTTTAAGGAAAAAAATTATAATTTTCTCCAATACTCAAATGGTATTTAGGCTGTCTCTAAAATGACCTATTGTTACAGACCTACCTTATTGCACCATGCAGGAATTTTGACTATATCACTTTATATCTAATTTTCATCCTTCATCTGTTTTGGATCTTAAGCGTTTTTAGAACACGTATCATTGTCAAATCCACTCTCATTAACAGCACGATGATATTTGGAAACATCAGCAACCACATGAAAAATATTTATTCGTTTTGGGGGCTTGTTATTTCCTTTAGCTTAATGGATGGGTACGGAAGATTCGAGTGAACCTATCATGCACATGGTGGGGTTTTTCTTTCATCTCAAATAGAGTGTACCCTATCGAGACGATTTTGAATGACCGATATACCAATGATAGAAAGAGATTCATATCACTTTATTGAAAATTCACAAAATATACATAGAAAAAATTGCAAGAACGGAGTAATATGAATATTACCAATTATTTATATAAATAAAAATTTTATAAGGTTGCGTACTAGCAACAATTCTATGACGCACCAAGTCTTATTTGAAAGAATTTCATTACACGATAAACAGGGGTAACCACAATAATATTTAAATTAATCAAAATATTCTAACAAAAAAGGAGGGGTTCGTTTGGTTGATTGACTTATGGCTTGCTAGTCGTCACAACACCATCCATCACAAACTGATTTCACGCACAAAAAAATCGTAAATCTAACGAAAGGAGCTACTAAGACGAATATACCGTTTTTACAGAACGATAAGGTATATATGTAGGGTAGTCTACATCCGAATTTACGCCTGTGGGGTGCTATACAAACCGTTGTAGCGAATAAGTGGCAAAGCGGAGTACAAAGAAGCAGGAAACCGTCTGGCATGAACGAATGATGACATTTGTTTATGTTTATAGTAGCAGGGATACCAAAAATGAATTTTCCAAAAAAAGCAGTTACGGCTTCAGCTTTAGTAGCTGTATTAGCAACGAGTACGATCCTTCCTAATTATACCTTCGCAGCCGATAATCAAGTTATTGCTTCTGTGAAAACGGATGATATTACACTTGCACCAACAAATATTCAAAATGTGCTCAATAGTTTAGCAGCAAGCAAGTTAATAATGAATGCAAGTGAAACAGCTATAACAACTCAAGGAAACGTTCATCTTGATATTATGCCAGAACTTGCAGACTACCAACAAGAGGCTAGAGAACATGCTACGTACTATGCCGATAATCTTGATTATTTATTATTAAGTGCAAGCAAAGATATCATCGACTTTGGTAATGAATTCAACAACTATTATGACTCACTGATCGCTACGTTAGATCGGATGGAAACGGATGAAACGGCTAAAGATCAATTTTTAACAATGCTTGAATATTTACAACGAGATATCCAGACACACCGGGATGCTATCAATGATACCCGTCTTACTTTTCAGGACTACAAAGATTCCTTACAGGATGATCATTTTAATTTCCAAAATGCCGCTACAACAACAATGAACGAAATAAAGTTAGATGATCGCGTAAGAGAATACGTGCTAGACCAGATGCATGAATTAAACGGAGAAATTACAAATGAGAGCAATGTCTTAATACCAGAATATATTGAGGCAGGAGTTGTTGGATTAGAATTAACGATATTTTTGATGGCCCCTCATGGCGCATTAGCTGCATTAGGAATTGGTTTAGCGACAGGTGCAATTACAACTGGGACGATTCTTGGAAACATAGGACTACAAGAAAAGCAGGAAAAGCTTAATGACTTAATGGATGAATATTATGACACCATGAAAGACCTAGATGGATTAGAGCTACAAGCTGCGGCATTAGAAGTAATACAAGGTCAGTTAAACAGTTTTTACGAAAGCAATGATGGCATCATTCATGCTACAAGGGATTTATATTTTCAATGGGATGAAGCCTATCAAGGAATTCAAAAGTTAAAAGATCAAATTAAATCAGGGGAGGTTAATACTGACGCGATTAAGGGTCTTCTAGAAAATGCAAAACAAACATGGGGAAACAGCAAAGATCAAGCTGACTATATCGACAATCAATTAAACCTTGTTGGCGACATTAAAACAATCGAAATAGGTGAAAACAGTTAAGTGTGAAATCGCGATGGCGAAACAAAGTAATTTAAGAGGAGTGTTGAAGCAGGAGAATTATAATCCGTCTTACAAAGCAACCAATTAAGAAGGTGTTGTGATATTTCCCAAAACATTGCAAAAGTGGCGTAGGCATCGGATAGAATCGTGAGGGTTGCCTCCATTGTGTGAGAGGCGAAAACCAAGCAAACAAATAGATAACGAAAGGAGAAGCTACTGAGACGAATATACCGTTAACGATAAGGTATATATTAGGGTGATCTACATCCGAATTTACGCCTGTGGAGTGCTACACAATCCGTAAAGTGGCAAGGCGGAGTACAGAGAAGCAGGAAACCGTCTGACATAAACGAATGATGACATTTGTTTATGTCTATAGTAGCAACGATGAAATGAAAATCACAAAAAAAGTACTTACAACATCGGTATTAGCACTAGCAATCTCAACTAGCTCTATTCCTTATAATGTTCTTGCAAAAGAAGTTGTACCATCAGGTGAAATACAACAAGACGAAGCTATTTCACTTGACCCATCCGAAATCGGTAATAGGGCACAACAGCTAATAGCTGATAAAATTTCATTAGATATTTATGCAAATACGATTTTATCACAAGGGACAATCAAAGACCTAGATTTAAACGACGGTCAGGAAATTAAACATGTACCAATAAATGAGCATCAGCAATCAGCGAAAGAAAACGCTACTTATTGGCAGGATGAACTAGAACCTGAACTAATTAGAAGGAACTTAGACATTAAAGATTTTTCGCTGGAATATCAAAACTACTACGATACACTTTACGGATTATTAGATAATTTTAGGGTTGATGACTTTAAAACAGTGATTGCTTATCTTCAAGAGGATATCAGTACACATGTTGCTTCAACCGATGAAACAATCCAACTACTAACTGATTTTAAAAATGCAATCAGCGTTGACTCCACTAATTTAAAAGATGATAAAGGAGTCATTGATTTATGGGTTGGCGTAAACGGAGAAGACGGTAAAGCTGTCGAACAATTAAACCGCGATATAGCTAGCTATGAACAAGGGATGGATGAACTAAGAAATACTTTGATTTTGGAAGTAATTGGTGGCGCGACCTTATCATCAGTATTGCTTATAGGTGCTCCTATCGTTTTTGCACTTGCACCAGAAGCATCGCCCTGGCTCATAGGTGGTATGGTTACTGGAGGATTATTAACTGCAGGAGGCACTGCAGCAGGTGGTGTTTTAATACAAAACCAAATTGGCAATCTAAATAAAGAATACCACGATGCACTGTATCAGTTGAATGATTTACAAGCCCAGTCGGCTACTGCCAAAATAGTTGAAGAACAGGTGTCATTAATGGTTGACCAAATCGATAATGCTATTGTAGCTATTAGAGATATAAGATCTACATGGGTTACGATTGGTGATGACTTTTCTAACCTAACAACTCACTTAGATAACTCAGCAGACCGTGTACTTGTAGCTAAAAACGAGCTAGAGGTAGCTTTTGAACAATGGACAGATATTGAGCGACAAACGGATCTACTCAATGCTTTTGGGAATGCCCAGACAGTAGACGACCTAGATTCTTATCAATTTAATGCACCAAATAATTTTGTAGCGAATATAGATGGCGATCGTCTTGACCTTCAGTGGAATAAACCGACCTATGCTGAAAGCATAGACGGAGATAATATTACTTATAGTATTTTACTAGATGGAAAAGTCATCGAATCTGGTTTAAGTGATACGAGTATCACAATAACAGGCGCTGATAAATTCCCAACAGGTGACCACGAATATGCGGTCAGAGCTTTTGATGGTATTGTTTATTCAAATACAGCCTTTATCCAGGTTACGAAATAATAGAAAAGAGAAAGCATATTAGGCAGCCTGAGTTCTATATTCATAAGGGCTCAGGTTGTTTAATTTCTTCTTGAATCACTGATGATTATAGTAACAAATTTAGGGATATAAATTTCCCATCCTAATCATTATTAATTTTCTTTTTCTAGGAGGTTCAGATAATGTTTAAAAAATCAGTTACTATTTCTCTAATAACTTTATTATTTATAAATATCATCATCCCTTACAACGCTTTTGCATCAGAGACTTCGGCCTCTCCCCTATCAGAAAGTGAACTTTCACTTACGTCCGACGATTTACAGAATGAAATACAAAATCTGTCAGATCATATCTTGCAAATGAAAAACTATGCAACTTTAATTTTAGAACAGCCTGATATAGATTATGGTAATATACCAGAGCATCAGCAGACTGCACGTGCAAACGCCACAACCTGGATTGACGAACTTAAACCACAAGTAGTTAGAGCTCTCACGGACATCGTTGACTATAGTAATCAATTTAACAGGAAGTATGACCAGTTAATTGAACTCGCTAGCGATATTAACGACGATTTAGATGATAGAAGTGCATTTATAGAGGTATTGACAGAATTGAATGATAGTGTTCAGAAGAAATGGGATTTCGTTAATGAAATAAACCCGGAGATAAAGGAATTCAGCCATTCAATCCTTGAAGATTATGAACATTTTAATGATGATTTATCAGACATTCCGACAGAAATAAAAACAGAAAACACGATAAGAGACGGCTATGAGGATTCTAATTTAGTTGATTGGGTTAATATCGGTACAAAATACGATTCTGGAAAAAGACCCTCTATAGCAGTAATGGAAGATGGGACGGTCATCGAAGTACATGATAGTGGCCATGGTGGCTTATTTTATAAAACAGGAAAATTAAACGGAAGCAAGATCGATTGGGATTTTAGTGGTGGGAAGAAATATGATTCAGGGTATAGCCCGAGTATAGCAGTCACTAAAGATGGAAAGATCATTGAAGTACACGATAATGGTGGGTCCAGCTTATTTTATAAAACAGGAAAATTGAATGGGAGTAAGATCGATTGGGATTTTAGTGGCGGAAGAAAGTATGATAGTGGAAAACGACCTACCGTAGCGGTAAGGGACGATGGGAAGATCATCGAATTACATGATAGTGGCCATGGTGGCTTATTTTATAAAACAGGAAAATTAAACGGGAGCAAGATCGATTGGGATTTTAGTGGTGGGAAGAAATATGATTCAGGGTATAGCCCGAGTATAGCAGTCACTAAAGATGGAAAGATCATTGAAGTACACGATAATGGTGGGTCCAGCTTATTTTATAAAACAGGAAAATTGAATGGGAGTAAGATCGATTGGGATTTTAGTGGCGGAAGAAAGTATGATAGTGGGAAACGACCTTCCGTAGCAGTCAATGAAGACGGTAATATTACTGAGGCTCACGATAATAATATGGGTGGCTTATTTTATAAAACAGGAAAATTAAATGGGAGTAAGATCGATTGGGATTTTAGTGGTGGCATAAACTACGATACAGGTTACAGCCCGAGTCTTATTGAAGTTGAAAATGGAACGATTATTGAAGTCCACGATAATTATGGTGCTAATCGTTTATTCTTTAACATTGGACACAATATGTTACGAAAGACAACATTGAAATTATCCGAATTATATGAAGTTCAAAGCGCTTTGGAAGAGACAATCGATGTGATTGATGGAATGAATAAGGCCTTAATCTTTACGGGATTAATTGACGAATGGGGAATTTTGGATTATCGATTAGAACGACTAATAGAGATACTTAATACGACAGAAGAAATAGATAGTCTGGCTATAATAGCTCAATTAAATTATGCGAAGGCCACTTGGGAGGACATACGAAATATTGCACTGAATACGTTAGCAACGTTCCCGGAAAGTTAAAGTAATTACCGAATTATTATTAGTACCAAACTTAACAAGCTAATCGCAAGCACACGCGATTAGCTTGTTATTGTATATTGTATGAATCCTTTTTAAAGACCTATACAACAACCAAACCGTTTCCTACCATAATAGACGAAGAAATGATCTCAAATTGGTGATCAATGCACTCTTGAACCAGAACCAAAATTTCTCAGGTTGAACTTCCTCAACTTCCTCAATAATTCTTCCTTCTACTGTTGGTGCTACAGGATTATGTGTGTCTAAATACTCCGTGAATAATTCCCAGTCAACGATGAATAAATCATTCATACGTCCATCTTCTTTTGCATTCTTTAACATTTCAAATCCGTCTCCACCATCTGCTGTAAAGGCATTTGTGGCTACTGTATATGTTTTATCAAGCTGAATGCTTTCAAAATTATTATCTGTTTTCACTTCAACTGACCATACTCTTTCCCCTACTGGCTTGTTCACATCGTACTTAAAGTGAATGCCTGAAACTTGCAGGAATCTACCTTCCCCTGTTTCAACTCCACTTACACCGTGCTCTAGCGCATCCCATAGTTCTTGACCTGTTACGTCAAGCGTTACAAGTTGGTTTCCAAACGGCATAACCGTTAATACTTCACCTAAAGTGATTTCACCCTTGTCAATAGATGCACGAATTCCTCCACCGTTTTGGATCGCAATATGAGTTGGTACTCCAACTTCATTTGCTTTCGCAACCATCGCATCAGTTATCAGGTTTCCAAGGTTCGTTTCTTTCGAACGAATATCTTCACGTACTCCATTTAAATCGACATCCGTTGTTCCTACTACCTGGTTACTCACTTCTTCTAGTGGCTCTTTGTATTCTGCCACCTTCTGTTCTGCTTCAGCGTTCTTCTCATAGTCTTTTAATGTTAAAATTTGTCGATTATAATCTGTTACGACACCATCATCATCAAATGTTACGTCTAATAAGCCTAGATATTTCAAATTATCTCCTGCTTGAACGATCAGTGTAGGCTCGTCTTTTTCAATTTCAATTGCTTCTTCTAAAACTGTATGAGAGTGACCACCTACAATTACGTCAATTCCATCTACTGCTTCTGCTAATTCGATGTCCGCTGCATTACCTAAGTGTGATAGTCCAATCACCTTGTCAATACCAGCGTCTTCGAACATTTTAACCGCTTCTGTAGCAGACTCAATGGCATTTTCAAAGACGATATCGTCACTTGGGCTTGAAAGATTTTCAGTTTCTTCTGTTGTTAAACCGAAAATACCTACTTTTTCGCCGTCAAATTCTTTTACGATTGCAGGATAGATCTTTCCGCCCATGCCTTCCGTAAAGAAATCATCCATAAACAATCCGTTTAAGTCTGAATCGTTTGTTACATCAACGTTCGTACTCACCATTGGGAAATTCATTTCTTTAATAAAGTCCCCAAGCGTAGCGGAATCTTTATCAAATTCATGGTTTCCAAATGTCATAGCGTCATAGCCTGCTTGATTTCTAAAGTATGCATCCGCTAATCCTAAATATTGACGGAAGTATAAAGTTCCGGAGAACACATCCCCTGCGTCAAGTAATAAAGAGTTTTCTTTCTCTGCGCGCAGTTCTTCAACCGCCGTGATTAACTGTGGATAACCTTCTACCTGCGCATGCGTGTCATTTGTATGCATAATAGAAAGGGTAAATGGTTCATCAGATTGAGATAATTCTATTTGAGCAAGTAATGGATCGTGGTCACTTGCACGACCGTGCTCCTCCATATAAGGAGAGTTAATATTGATAATGTCAATCTCTGCATTAGCAGCAAGACGATTAGACACTAAGATATGATCAAGAACTTGAGCATTCCCTTGATACGTATACGTGTACCTTTCTTCCTGTGGAAGCATTTCGACTAGATTTGTTAATTCGTTTCCTTTTAATGTTTCTATCGATGAAGAAAATTCAAAATCATTTAAATCTCCTAAAACAACTACATTTGCATTTTCATTTTTAGACTGAATATCAGTTACAAAATCATTAATGATTTGGGCAATTTCTTGACGTTTTGGCACACTTCCTAGGGTAGGGGGCTGATTTTTACCAAATAACCCCTGATCCCCTCTTTTAGAATTAAAATGATTGGCAATGACGATAACATCCTCACCGTTAAATGTAAACTGTGCAGCTAATGGTTTACGACTAGAATCGAAGGCTGAATTAGTTGGGTCTACTCTTCCAGGGTTCAAAGTCAGAGAACCATTTTCATAGCCAACAGCCGTTGTTGCATCACCTGCCGTACCTTGAGCTAAGTCAACTCTCTCCGTGTTATAAAGGAAACCTACTCGAATGTTTCCACCCGGTTTTCCCCCATCTTGCTTATCCTCAGGAGCAATTTCAGTCCAAGCATACGTTGGTCCACCGAAACCTGCTATAGCATCACTAAGCGCTTTATAGTTGGCAGCCGCAGTGACGACTTCATCATCCGTATCACCACTATCATCTTGCATCTCAACTAGCCCAATGATATCTGGAGATTTTAAGTTAGAGACAATAGATTGAGCAATCTTATCACGTTTTTCTGTATCATCTGCATCAAAATTCTCGATATTATAACTAGCAACCGTTAACTTTTCGTCTACCTTTTCAATTGTCGCTACATCCTCAGTAAATGGATGTTCCTGTAACTCAGGTAGCGAAGATGAACTGACTAATATTTTATAATTAGTGTATGAGTAACTTACAACTCCAGTAACGGTTCCGTCAAACGTATCACCTGTCTTCACGACATAGTCATTATCATCGAGTAAAAGGAGCATTTTTTCAGGGTTTTGATTATCCTTCGTTAATAATGGAGCGCCCTCCTTTGTATAAGATTTCCCTTCAACTTGACCAAGGATCACAGGCACTTCTCCATATTTTTGCGGACCAGTAACAGTAGGATTTTCCAGAGAAACAAGCATACCTTCTAGACTTTCATAGAAGTCAATCCCATCTTCTTGCGGGTCAAAAGTATTAAATTCATCATTATCTATTATTTCAGTTGGAGGAATAACATCTTTACCAATCACAACCGCATCAGGTAAGGAGTTCCCACTGGAAGTAACGGCAACAGTTTCAGCATTAATTTCAGTCATTGATAAGTCAGTATCAAAGCGATCATCATATCCATCCAGAATCCACTCTTTCACTAAACCATTAACGGAAACTTCATCGCCACTAACTACTCCATGATTAGGTCTGTATACAAGTATACCTTCTGAAGTGTTAGGATTATCATCAGGAGACTGCTCTTGCATATAGAAATTATTACTGTCTACTACATAAGTAACAATTCCTGTAACTCCCTTTACATTCTCCCCAACAAATGGAGATTCGTGGCTTTCACCTTGAATATCGTGAATTTTTAAGCCTTCCATTCCTTCGAATGGTTCGTCAACTGGTGGTTCCCCCGGTTCCTCTCCATCAAAAATGACAGACGTAGGACTTTTCAATCCAGGAGCTCCAAAATATGCTTGAAGTGATCCTGTAATGACAACGGACTTTCCAATGTTGTCAGGATTTGTTTGTAAGCCAAATTTTGCACGAAGTTCACTTGGAGAAGATGGCAACTGAACTGGTAGGATTTTACTAGGATCCGTTTCATCCACACGATCTGCAATTGCAATATTCGTATCAGCATTAAATGGCGCCTCTTGATCATAACTTGGGCCACTATTCGTATACCCGACAATATAGCCTTTAACAGTAGCTGAACCTGCATTGTTATCAATTGCCTCTTGAACAGTAAGAATTGTAGAGGCGTATGTTAATGCATTTAATGGCACAATATAACTTACGAGTATCGTAATTACGGTCGCCAATGTTAAAAGCTGTTTCATATATTTTTTCAATTTTTCCCCTCCTATATGTATATTAAACTGTTAGACAAACAACATAACGGCAAAGGCTATACTACAGAAGCTGTTCAGTTGATAGTAAAATATGCATTTAACGATTTGAGTTACACCGTATTGAAGCAGGAGTTATGCCTCATAATATTGGGTCAATCCGAGTGCTAGAAAAATCGGGTTTTCTAAAGAAGGCATAGCCTTTTGCTAACTTGCATTTTGAACGTAAAACAAAACCCCTCTACCATTTGGCGGAGGGGAAATGGAAAATGATTCAAATGATTATTGGACTCCAACTGCATCAAATGCTGCTGTTACATCTACGACTTCAGGACCATTCGCTCCATATAAATCAGTAGCTGATTGGATAAGAGATGAGCGTAGCTGACTAAACGTAGAAGATTCAGTTAAATACTGTGTCAGTGCCCGATAATAAATTTGACCTAATTTATCTCGACCAATGCCTGTAACTGTAATACCAGAGTGTGCGCCACCTTCACTAATTAAGTAGGCTGCCTTATTGGGAATTCCGCTATTTGTATGAACTCCACCAGAATCTAGCGTTCCTGTATATCGATCTGAATAATGGTCTGGATCATCATATTTAGTTGGATCGGACATTGAACGAAGCGCGTCATTATCTACCCCTGGTGTATAAATATCTTCACCTATATCCCAGTCAGGGTTAATACCCTCGTGAAATTCAGTTAATGTACCAAATACATCCGACATCGATTCATTGATTGCACCTGATTCGTCTTGATAGATTAAGTTAGCGCTATAATCTGTTACTGCATGAGTTAATTCATGACCAACTACATCAAGACCTCCAGATAGTTCGACGAAGTTACTTCCATCACCATCTCCGTAAATCATTTGTGTGCCTACCCAAGCAGCATTATTATAATTTCTACCAAAATGCACAGTAGATTTTATTGGTGCACCATTGTCATCAAAGCTATCTCGACCAAAGACATCTTTATAAAAATCATATGTGACTCCTGCATAATAATGGGCATCGACTGCAGCGCGGTCATAACTTGATGTGAATTCATTATCAGCATCTACCCAGAGACTTCCTGGTAATCTAAAAAAATAGTTTCTTTCATTAATTTTATTTGCTGCGTCATAAGTAAATATCCCATTGCCACGTGTGTTGTCAATCAATGAATACGCTGAGCCATCAAAGGAAGTATTCAGAGTCTTTTGGTCTCCTAACACGCCAACACCCGTACCAATCGAATCTTCTGCTGTATGAATATTACTATATTTCGCCAACACTTCACCCGTTACGGCATCTACAAAATAATCTAAGTTTCCTAGTTCAGGATAGAAGAAAAGAAAGTTTACTGCATAAGCATAGTTTGCAGTGTCACCGTCAGTGAAGATGACTCGTTCTGCCTTCGGATTCTTTTCGTATTCAGGTGTATCAGGCAAGGAACCTATTAAATTTTCCTCTGCAATCGCAATCGCATCTTTTTTGGTTACTTTTTGTTCTTTCTTTAAGGAATTCTTTTTATCTAGTTCAGGTAGGGCAGTACCAGAAAGGGCAGTGAGCACACCATCTTGATCAATATGTGCTGTCAAAGTCGCACCGAATACGGGCGTTCCTTTGAACACTTGTTGTAATCGAATAAACGTGTAACCTAAATCATCCTTCTTTTTTTCTTTAGTAACAAACGAGTTTTTGGATAAACCATTGATTTTAAAGAGATCTTTTTTGTTATCAATATAACTAAACAATATGTCTTCAGGATCGTTATTTGAAGGTTCTGTTAATTTACCTGAAATAAATTCAGGTGCGTTAACTTTCTCACTCCAGCTTGTCTTTTCTAATGGATCGGTAGGTTTAGCTGATACATAACTTGAAGAAGGAGCAACAAAAGCTCCAAGTGCTAATGAACTCGCCAATACCGTGGTAACTAATTTTTTTCTCTTTTTCATTTTTTTCACCTCATTATTTTTTTACGATTCTCTGAGACTAAAGACTAAGACGGGGCGATAGTTGTGAAGAAAGAGACGACGTGTATCCTGGCACCTTAGCCTTTTGATGTTTATGCGAGTAATCAAAAAAACAAAATAAGGATTTACCCATTGAAGAAGTGTTAATACTGCAAAAACATCATTTTAACCTCCTTTCGCTAATCGATTCAGTTCATAATCTATTAAGGGGAAATTTGAAATCAATAATTTCTCAACATAATATCATCCTTTGATTTTATTATTTTTGTATAATGAATTGATTCCTGTTAAATCATACCACAACATTTCTCGTTGAAACAATCAAAATATTTCGACAAACTTATACACTAATAGTATGACTACGACCCTAATGATAACTTGCGAAGGCGGTTGAAGTCGATACAGGGGACTACTCAACTCACAGATTCATGTCCGAGTTGCAATAGTGATTCCTTTTTATATCATTTAATTAAACTACATATTAAAAATATTATAATTTCAATGTCGATGATTGACATCAATAATTTTGTTAACATAATATCATCCTTTGGTTTTATTATTTTTGGAAAGAGAATTTTCACTTCATCACAAACACATCGAGTGCTTTTTTACTACAGTTTCGAAGTTAAACCCTTTTGAGTTAACTCTTTTTTAGTCTTTAGGCATATCTGTTAACAGAATTAATTTTTCATTTGTCACGATGTATTTAGATACCAAATTGCTTGGGTGTTGTGAGGCAAATTTACACAAAAAAATCAGCCCTCCATTACCATCAGGAGAACTGATTCGAAACTCTTTAAAGGTGATAATTCGTCTTTTCAATAAGGTCTTTGTACCAGAAATAACTATCTTTCTTTGTTCTCTTAAGTGTTTGAAAATCGATATGTACGAGACCAAACCGCATGTCGTATCCTTCTGCCCATTCAAAATTATCTAGCAATGACCATGCCATATAGCCTTTAATATTGACTCCTGATTGAATGGCACGGTTGACATTGGCGATATGAATTTTCATATAGGAAACTCGTTTATGATCTTCCACTTTCCCATTTGTTACCCCGTCGTTATAGCAAGCGCCATTTTCAGTGATGTAGATTGGTACGTCACCATATTGATTTTTGATATAGAGGAGTAATTGATAAAATCCTTCTGGATACACTGGCCAGCCAATATCGGTTCGATCGTAATTGAAATCCAAATTTTCTATATGAAATAACCCATTGCCTTCTTCATACCTTGCTACATTTCCAGTATAATAATTGATTCCCATAAAATCGATACGACTAGAAATCACTTCCATATCCCCTTCTTGAATAGGAACAGTGACTCCTTCTTGTTCCTTAAACCATTTCACTAAAAATGGTGGATATTCTCCTTTAAAAACCGGATCCATAAACCACTCAATATGCCATCCATTCGCTCTTCGCACCGCTTCCTGATCTTCCTCACTCGTCGAATAGGCTTGTGCCCACCCTGCATTGGGTGCGTATCCTATTTCAGCCGAATCATCGATTTTCCTTAAAGATTGTACAGCTCGACCATGTGCTAGGAGAAGATGATGACCGATCGTTGTAGCTAATTGAAGATCCTTATATCCTGGCGCGTGGATACCAAGATAGTTTGATAGAAACGAAGCACACCACGGTTCATTGATTGTAATCCATTTTTTGATTTTTCCTTTAAAAGACCTAAATATCGTTTTTGCATATTCGTCAAACGCATCAATGGTCTCTCTATTTTCCCACCCTCCTCTATCTTGAAGAGCTTGCGGAAGATCCCAATGATACAAAGTGCACATTGGTTCAATATTATTTGCAATCAATTCATCTACTAAACGGTGATAATAATCTAGACCTTGTTGATTAAGTTCGCCATCACCATGTGGAAAAATCCGAGGCCAAGCCACTGAGAAACGATAGCTGGATACACCTAACTCTTTTAATAACTTAATATCCTCTTCATATAAGTGGTAGCTATTGCACGCCACGTCTCCTGTGTCTCCATTTTTTACGTTTCCAGGGGTTTTAGAAAAGGTATCCCATATGGATGGTCCTCTCCCACCTTCCTTTGTCGCTCCTTCGATTTGGTAAGAAGCCGTTGCTGCTCCCCATAAAAAATTTCTTGGAAAATCAATCGTACTCATTCATATACCTCCCTAGATTTTGGTGATAGGTAGTAGGTAGAAATAATCGGCAGAAAGATTGAATAAATAGAAATCGCAAAGAGGCTTCCTGAAATAATCAGTATAAAAGGAGACATCATGATTCCTACACTCAATAGGATCAATACAAGAAGCATCAAAAATGTTCTCTTCCATTCAATCCATAATAGGAAAAAACTATTTTTTAGCACACCTCTTATTGTCAAATCGACTCTCATTACCTGTACAATGATATACGGAAGCATCAGTAACCAGATAAAAAAGAAAAGGACTGAGAACACATAGAGGACATCACTCAGCGGCATCACAATCGTAGCCGAAAACCACGCATCCAACGCCAAAACGACTAAACCTGCGATCCATATTCCTGAGATGAGTAGACTAGTCGCATGTGCATGTTTTTTAAAACTAGAATGAAAGGATTTTAAAAAATAGGGGGTGAGCCCTTCCTTCTTCCATTTATGCATAATCTCCATTGTTGCTGCAAGTGCAGGAATAAAGGTAACAAAAAGAAGAGAATAAAAGAAAAGCATGATGTTTAACAAAACGAATGAAGCAAACATTTCCATTACACCTAAGAAACCTTTCTTCAATTAAATCCCCCCTTCTATCTTGATTTATTCAATGCTGCCCCACAGCTTTCTCTTACTGTAAGTTCCGGATCGACAAGTATAGACCGGCTTGTATTTTTCTGATCGATTAAGTTACACAACAGCTTCGCAGCTAACATGCCTATTTTTTCTTTGTCTTGGCGAATCGTGGTAAGTTTCGGCTCAGCAAATCTGCACGCTTCAATGTCATCACAACCGATAAATTTCACGTCTGTAGGAACGTGTAACCCCTCTTCACGAAGCGCTCGTATCGCTCCAAGGGCCATCAAATCAGAAAAAGCATAAATGAGTTCCGGCAGTTCTTTTTCTTGGGAGATCATTTTTTTCATCATGCGGTAACCTGAGTCTTCATAATAATCACCATAGGTCACCCACTTTTCATCGATGGGCAGGCAAAATTTATTCATCGCCTCTCTGAATCCTTCTTCTCTTAGCATGGATATCCGTGAATCATGTGTGCCACCAATCATTCCAATACGATCAATGGAATTCATATAGGCATATTCCACAACCAAATGCGATATTTTATGATTATTTGTCATCACATAGCTTGATTGATCACCTGTTAGCTCAATATCAATTCCCACACACGGAATCGTGCTATGATCAAGTTGACCAATAGCATCTTCTACCACATCACCCGCAACAATCAACACACCATCAACGTTATAATGCAGGCAACGTGATAAATAGTTATTTTTATATTGTTCATTTGAAAAGAAAATAAAGTCGTAACCAAGAAGCCCCATCTGAGTTTTAAAACTATTCAACACTTGGTTAAAGAACGGATGAGAAAAGTCTACATTGATCTTGCCTGCATAAACAATTCCTATTAAATTTGATTTTTTTGATGCTAGACTTTTGGCAGAGTGAGTAGGCGAATAACCGGTTTCCTCGATGATCGCTTTCACTTTATCTTTTGTTGCTTTACTAATATTACCGTTATTATTCATAATCTTAGACACGGTAGCTGCAGAAACTCCAGCCAACATCGCAATGTCTTGGATTGTATATCTCTTTGTCATACAGTCATCTCCTGAACTCTTCTCTCATTAAAATCAACTTTTCACTGCACCTTGTGTTAAGCTCTTGATAAAAAAACGGTTGAAGATAAGAAAAATGAGAACTAACGGTACGGTAGCCCAAAACGTTCCTGACAAGATCATACCGTTATCCTTTACGTACGCATTCATCAATCCTCTTATCGCAATTTGAATCGTCTGTACCGATTCATCTCTTAACACGACAAGCGGCCATAAAAAGTCATTCCACATATACATGAATTTAATTATAGCCAATGTCGCAAAAGCAGGCAGAATAATCGGCACGGTAATGTTCCAATAAATGCGGAAACTTGAACAGCCATCAATTTTAGCCGAATCCATAAGTTCATCTGGCACATTACTCGCTATATACTGTCTCATCCAAAATATACCGAACGCATCGATTAACCCCGGAACAATCACTGCTTTTAAATCATTCAGCCATCCTAATTGAGTAATAATATAATACTGAGGGATAAGGCCTAGTTGCGGTGGAACCATCATCGTAATCAACAAAAGTCCAAACAATACATTCTTTCCTTTAAAATGAAACTTAGCAAAAGCAAAGCCTGCGATCGAACATAAAAACAACACACCAAATGTCGTCAAGGATGACACAAGAAGTGAATTCCACATCGCTCCGAAAAAATCGATATTGCTTAATACATTTTTAAAATTTGTCACTAACTCCGAACCTGGTAAGTAAGCAGGTGGCACACGATTGATCACACTATTATGATTGGTCGCCATGACGAACATCCAATAAAACGGGAAGACCGACAAAAACGCGCCAATGATCAGAACGGTATATAAACCAATTTTTGATAGAATGTTGGACATTGCTAATCTCCCCCCTTATTTGGATAATTTGTTGACGAGTAACGAGTTCACCGTAGCAAATATAATAATGATGAAAAATAGAATAATCGCCGAAGCGGAAGCTGTACCAAATGCCATATTAGAAAATGCTTCTCTCCATAAATAAAGGACAACTGTTATTCCTTCTTCTCTCATCGAACCTCCCAAGAACACCAACGGTTCTGTGAACAATTGGAGCGATCCGATCGTTGACAAAAACACAGTGAAAATAATAATCGGTTTTAACATCGGGATCGTAATAAACCGTATTTTTTGCCATACGGTCGCACCATCGATGGTTGCTGCTTCATAAAGGTCATTTGGTATCCCTTGCATGCCAGCTAGATAAATAATGGTGTTATACCCTAACCAACGCCAAAAAACCATCACTGCGATCGCAATTTTTACACCCCATTCGTTCGTTTGCCAATTCACTCCGTCTAGACCAATTGCATTAATAAATACATTCGCAAGACCAAAATCTTGATTGCTAAAAATCACACCAAAAATGATCGCAACGGCAACGGTAGACGTAACATAAGGCAGAAAAAATGCCGCTCGAAAGGCACTTTGAAACTTCACAAGAGCTGAATTTAATGCGAAGGCAAGAAAAATCCCTACAATTAGCTGTGGCACTGTACCTAATACACCTATAATAATCGTATTGGAAAGAGCTTTCCAAAAAACAGGATCTTTCATAACGAAGACAAAATTTTGAAATCCTACATACTCCATTTCACCTAAACCATTCCACTTCTGAAAACCTAAATAAAAACTAAATAACATTGGAAACAAACCGAAAATCGCAAACAAGATAAAAAATGGCGAAACAAATATATACCCCGCTAATGATTCTTTTCTTTTCTCCGTCCACCTTCTTTTAGGTGAATGCACCTCGACGCTTCGCATCGCTTTCTCTCCCATCTAAGAAAGATGAGATCAATGAAAGCTTAAAAGGCAAGCCCATTGATCTCTATTCAACCCCTTACTGACGTTCAAGCTGTGACTGGATTCGTTCAAGAGCAGCATCCCATTCTGCGTCTGGATCATTTCCCTCAATCGCGACATTGGTCAATGCTGTCATCAATTCTTCATGTACGAGCGCATAATTTTTACCCATGTATATAGGCTCTATTGTTTCCGCCGATTCTGCAAAGATCTCCGCTGTGTTTTGTCCACCAAAGTATTCATCTGACGTGTTTAAGAATTCTTCTTCTGTATAAACGGCTGGAGCCGATGGGAACATTCCACTATCATTAAACGACTGAAGCTGTCTTTCAGGTGCAACGAGCCATTCGATAAATTCATAGGCTTCTTCTGGCTGATCAGATTCTTTTGGAATGGAAATATATGAACCTCCCCAGTTCCCAGCTTGCTCTGGCGTATGCACAATTCCCCATTTACCATCTGCGTCAGGCGCATTTCCTTTAATGCTTGCTACCATCCAAGATGGTGCAAGCAAGGCTCCGTAATTCCCTTCAGCCATGTCCGTTCCCCACTCTGGTGTCCACATAGAATTTTGTCCAACGAGCCCATCTTGAATCATTTCAACCGTAGCGTCATATGCTTCTCTCACGTATGGAGATTCATCAATGATCAATTCATCTTCTGTATTGAAATATTGTTCAGGTGCTTGATCTCTAATCGCAGCAAAAAGTGTCTCAGGTGTGTCCACCATGACTTTTCCTGTTTTTTCGTGTATTTCTTCAGCTATTTGCTTAAAGCCTTCCCAATCACTTACAAGTGGCTGCACTTCTTCTGGCTCCGAAGGTAACCCCGCTTCTTCAAACACATCTTTTCTGTAATACATAACCGCTGGACCGATATCAGTAGGCAGTCCCATTAAATAATCACCATCTGTACTTTCTGCAAGATTCCATTTCCAGTCAAGATAATCTCCTTTAACATCTTCTGCACCAAAATCATACAAATTATAAAAACGATCTTGTGCATCTAAAAATCGAGAAATTTGGCTCACTTCAATCATCGTGATATCTGGCGCACCTGTGTTCGTGGATACCGACGTGAACAAGTTGTCATGCATATCTTCCATTTCTATGAAGTTCACATTGATTTTCACATCTGGATTTTCTTCCATGTACTGGTCTGCCAGGTCTTCGTAGTTCGTTGCCCCAAATATCCAAAAATCAAGTGCATCACCGTCCCCCGAAGATCCTTCCTCTGAAGACCCTTCTCCTGAGCATCCCATCAACCCAATAACAGCTGCCGAAACTACAATAGAACCAAAAAATTTTTTCATGTTGATCCCCCTTATATTTGGAAATATTTAAAAGTAACCGATTTCCTAAACAGCCAAAAAAATAAATGATTTTTATCGAAAACGACAATGTAAACGCTTACTTATAATCTATTATAACTTAAAATGTTCAGAAATCAATGAATATTGTAAGTTTAAAAGGTAATCGATTTCCTTGTGGGCTAATACAACTAGGGAAGTCAGGAGTAAATTATTTTTTGACAAAAACATTAGCTTGAATATGAAATTGTAGAGGGGATTTCCGAAGGACTTATTTAAAAGCTCGGTCACTAACAGAAGAAAAACTCAAAATACCTGTGTGATTTTCCAAATCATAGAAACATGACAAAGAAACACAAACAAAAACAGTAATAGAATATTTGAGAGAGACCTAGAGACACAAAGATTTAGAGATTGATTTAGAAGTTTTTGCACCCGAACTGTTTCAACCGCTTATAGACACAAAAAAAGACGAGTATGGATTCATACTCGTCTTTCCTTTCCGTGATCATCACGCTTCTGGTTCTTTATAATCTGCTTGTATCTGTCTATAATGATCATTATCATAGTAAAAATCAGGTTTTAATTTGGCGGGGAAGTCCCCGTAGGTGTTTAAAAAGTCCAACCTTATTTTTAGATCAGGACCAGGGTCTTTTACTAAATACTCACCTTTCAACTGGTATACTCCGCCTATATAAGGAATTCCATTAGGAACGTCAAGCCCAAAATAGTGAGCAGTACTAACTTCGTCATATTCCGAAATAGTGTTTGAGTAACCAATCGCTCCAGATAACGCAAGACTTAATTCTGTTCTAAGTTTCCCCCAATCAGGACCTACTTCTAAGCCTACTGAAACCCCTACTGTTGCAGCCAATTCTAATGCACTTGTTTTATCTACACCACTACTCGAAGTGTAGGTTCTAACAATTCTACGACCAGTGTTATCCGATACAGTAGATCCTAGTATTTCCCAATATCCCACAAATTGAACTTTCGCCTGATCATCAACAATGGGGTGATCTTTATAATAACGTACTTCTATATCTTTCTCCCCAAATGCAGGGTAAATACGTTGAGCGCCAGGGGTATATCTTTCCATTTCATCACGACTAAGCTGCATAATCATTCCATCATCGTCTGGAGAAGTTTTGAAAACATATAAATCAGCATCTGGAGCATGAAGATATAGCTGTTCAGCCGTCATTTCCCTGCCATTTACATCAAATACTAATGCTAAATAATCAATCGGCTCTAATGTTTCTAATGCAGGAAAATCATATGTATTACTAGGAAGTGAATTAGAAAGATAAGCGTCCCAAGGGATTAATTCATCTAATGGTGGAAGCAGTGCTTTATTAACGTTATAAATCTCTTTCAATTCCCCACCTTCAACATAGAAATCTTTTGAACTAACTCGTAGTTCCCCTAATTCCTCTGCACTCACACTATTTGGAATAAGTACAGTTAACAATAATCCTGCAATCGAAAAAAACTAACAAGTAAACTCTTTGCTTTTCTCATTTCTTCCCCTCCCTCTTTTTTATCCTGATTGTTACTTGCTATCAGTAATCTCTCATTATGTCTCTGATAATTATTCCACTTGGTAATCAAATACAGAAGAACGAGATCCATAGTCAAATCTGTCACAATCAAAAATTATAAAAAAGATCGTAACTGTTTTCTATGTCGCGATGGTTCTCAAAAGCATTACGGGCACAAATCAGTGAAGCACATACTAGTAGTTATATTGCCATAATACGCTCTTGTGTCCAGCCAAATGTCCATACCACTAGTCAACTGAAGATTATATCTTGTCCAAGCTACATTGCTGCCATCTTCTATAGGATTCATAATCTTCAATGACTCTTCTTCTATTTGACCAAAATAGGGATCATCAACGTGCGCAGATTCATTACCTGCATCGATGATATAAAGAGGAGCACCGTTAATAAAATTCCAAACTGTTACTTCGTACTCCAACCATAGATCTGGACCAACACCAGCATAAACACTAACCTTATATGTCGTTGCTCCCTCTGGAACTCTAAACGTCCCTCCATGTGGGATTTCAATCGGATTACCAGCAACATCCACCATATCCACTATTTCAATTTCTATCGCCCCTACATATTCACCGTCTTCATCATAAATCATTTCTTCCTGCATACCGCCTTCAGTGAGATTAAATGTTGCAGAAAGATCTACATTCTCAAAGTTAGATAAATCGGGTAATGCCTCCGTACCGGTCACTGCCTTCGTATTCATATTAAATGAAAAAACCGACACTAGTATTATCAACGCTGAAAATAGACTTAACACACTTTTTCTTTTCAAAATCATACTCATCAGTTAATCCCTCCTAGTTTTTCTTTTTCTTCATTATATTGAAATAATTATCCATTTATCACCTACAATGGTAATATGCACTACTGTTTTTATTTTGTAAACGCGCTTTCTTTGCTTAAAACATGCGGTTTACAGGATCAAACCATGAGTCAAACGATACTATATCCTGTCCACCAGTCCAGAAAGACTAAAAAAATTCATTAAAATCTTGTTTCAGCATTTTGAATGACAATCCTCTGTAAAAAAATCTCTACATTATTCAATTATCACTCCCATGCGTACAGCCACCATCTTCATGCTCCACTGTTTTTTGATACGTGAAGAAAAAACTAGAGCTTCTTTGAGTACAATATTTGATTGATTAATAGGCGTATTGTTTAATTTTCTCTCTTCAACTTCACATGGTAGGATTGTGTAATAGGACTCCGACGTGGAAAGGATGATTGAGTATGAAACTGCATTCCGAAAGACTGTTATTTCGCCCATACAATGATAAAGATTTCGAGTTTATTGTTTCTTTGTTGTCAGACCCTGAAATGGTTCGATTTATTGGGAATGGACAGATAAGAGATCGAAATGGCGCAAAAATTTTTTTGGACCGGATTTATACTACATACGAAAGCGGTTCTGATAGGGGATTGATGGTTCTAGTGAGGAAATATGACAACATTCCAATTGGGCATGCTGGTCTCGTTCCACAGACCATTGACGGAGTGGAGGAAATGGAAATAGGGTATTGGATTGCTCGTAAACATTGGGGGCAGGGTTATGCAACAGAGGCAGCGAAAGCTCTTCTGGATCATGGAATTCGTCGATTCGGTAAACAAAGATTTATTTCATTGATTCAGCCTAGGAATTTGGCTTCTCGCCAAGTAGCTAATAATATTGGAATGAAAATAGAAAAGGAAATTGTGTGTTTAGGTCAAGATGTGTATGTGTATTCCATTACATAGAGGCGCGATACGATGACTGGACATAAGGTGATCCTTTAGAGAATTGGAAGAAAACTAGGCATTACGAAAAAGGGTTCTGGTGCAAACACATTTTGATAGAGACATAGAGCTACTGTTTTATTTCTATTGACCATTCATGATGCAATTACAAACAACTGATGGATGAATGTAACTTCATTTCGGGCAGACTCCACCTGTCGGTGATGTTGTCTTTTTTTCACCATGTGCATAGCCTCTATACTGCACCACGATGTATACTATAGGCACTATCACGACCCTAACCGCACGACTATGTATGATTATCACAATCTATAAGGTGCTACATGATACGCTCGTATAAGGCATGAAGTAATACACCATTCACCCATAGTAATACAAGGTTCACAGAGAGTAACACACGACATACACAGCCTCTCAGTACCTATCAATGACTCACATTCTTATAGTGCCTCTCGGTGCTTCTCAGTGGCTTATACTCTATTCTTCAATTCTTTGTATAGCTTCGCCTTTGATACGTCTGTACGTTCTGTTATCTCCTTGATGCTGTACTTACCTTTATCGTAAAGAGCAAAAGCATGATCAATCTTCTCTTGGTTCATAGCAGGACGTCCACCCTTTCGACCTCTCGCTCTTGCAGATTCTAACCCTGCTTTGGTCCGTTCTCTGATTAAGTCAGCCTCCAGGCGAATCCTGCCATCACAGTAAAGAAGAATTTCCCTTGTGCTGTGGTTGTGTGAATATGATCACTGATAAAATTTAAATCTGTGAGAGGCTTTGATTTTGAAAGGGTGAAAGAAAAAAGCACCCCGAAGGATGCTCTAATATTAATCTAAATCATCGAAATGCATTTTAATATCTGTCCAGTACGCTAAAGACTTAATTAATTCAGCGTCACCTTCTCCTATAAGATCAATAGATAGTTCCATTGTTCTCTCATCAAATCTATTATCATCTAACGCTAGCCAAATCATAGTTGATGCACTTTGCCTTCTGAAAAGAGCCTCCGTCATATGCTCAACAAATAAATCAAAGTTTTTTTGTTGATCTTTTTCAAAATCGTTATGCTTATTGAAATCAGATAGATCGACAATAACCTCTTCATACTGCTCGTACAATTCGTCCATACTTTCCATTAATTCTGATTCACCAATAACCCCGTTACCAACATCTTCCCACGGTTTCGTCCATGTTTCTTCCCAAATGCTATCGTAACTATCAAGCACGACTTGTACGAAGGATTTAACATCATCCTTATAAACTTGCATTGCTACCTCTGAGTCATCATTAGACTCTTCCTCAGCTGGTTCAGGCTCTGTAGCTTCCTCTTTCGGCTCGTCAGCAGGTTCTTCCTCAACGTCCGCTGTTTCTTCGCTAGTATCCTCAGCTTCCGCAACCTCTTTAGAGTCGTTAGAAGGATTTAAGATCATCCCCAGTAACAAAAGAGCCGCACCAATCAAAATTGGCTTCTTATTCGTTGGTTCATTCGCTTTCTTTGCCTTTCTAAACTTCATAATACCAAAAATAAGTACAGCAAGCCCAATAGCCCATATTATTGCTCCCATGTATGTATCCTCCTAGATGTCTATATGTAATGAGAAATAAGAGTAACATAGAAAACAGCCTAAAATCACTGTGAAATACTACCACTAAGCCATATATACGCCTCCCGCTGTGGACTAGGCCCTCTAAAAACAAATATAAAACACCAAGTAAAAACCTTCGCTTCAACGAACACACACGAGCACGCAGGCTAACGCCCATAATATAAGCAGACAACCATTTAGCTTTTTTATAACTCTTTCTTAAGTTGCTGTACTCTTCTCATAGAAACGCCCAGCATCTCAGCCAAGTTTCTTGTTTTAGCCTCGGGGTTTCGTTCTAATGCCTTTTGTAACAACCACAATTTATTGTCCGTAACATTTGATTGTTCTTCTAAATACGCTGAGCGAGTCACAGAATTACGTTGTTCACTCTTTCTATCCGTATCTCTGCGTTGCTTTTCTTTCTTTGATCTATGTCTCTATTAAATTGTTTTTGCACCAGAACCCTTTTATGTAATCCTCAATAGTAAAGGGTATTGAAACTTTTCACCATAAAAATAACAAGGTTACTGCTCACTCATTGTTTTCATTTCTTTTATTTTGGCGTTTAATTGCGGTTGTAAAACATTCCTTAATTTACTGAGAAAATCTGTAATACTGTCCTGGGTTTTACTCAACGGTTGTGTATCGGGCTTAGTATATCTAAGTAAAGAATCACGATCTCCGTAACAAGTTTTAATTTCTTTAATTAAATTGTTAATTTCATTTCCTATATCATTTACAGTAGATCCAGTATTTTCAACAGATAACTGTAAACTCCTCATTTTAAAAACTACACTATTCAAAATATCATACCAATCACTTGCTTTTAACTGCAATTCCTCTATTTTCAGTACTAACTGTTCAGATTCAGATCCGCCTCTTGATTTATAATAAATATCACTCAATTTAACAACATAAAAAAAATCATTTAAACATTTATTTGTTGAGAGCACTAGTTCATCTATCAAGTCATAAAACCCCTCAATTTTTTCAACTTGATTACGAAAATAAAATTGTCTCATATCCCTTTTCAATGCATTATTATGCTCGTCTTTTAGAAGGTCTAGTTGAGTCTCACGCTCAGCCTCTATTTGCTTTCTTAAAAGCTCAACTTGAGCCTCTAATTCTTTACTGTGAAGTTCACGTTGAGCCTGTACTTGTTTATTAGTCACAAAATAAACTATTCCAGCACCAATTAGCGCTCCCAAATAACTACCCCAAAACGCAATCCAGGAATCAACAGACCCTAGAGCCCAACTAAATAATGGAGAATGAAGTAAACCTAAAATAACCAAAGGAGCTAAAATTAAACAAAAACCTATTAGTATTTTCAATCAAAATGCACTTCCTATGTATGAATTTAATTATAAAAACAAAAATTGCAACAGTAATAAAACCTATCACATACTCTCACCAATAAAATATACTAACCAAATTGAAATCTTCAAATTTCATCAGATTCAACAACTAAATAACCAAGAACAGTTCCAAAAGTAGCTAACTGTTCCTCTACGTTAAAACTCGCAAAATTTAGAAACATTCTCTAAATCTCCCCTCAACAGTAACCACAGCAGCAGATATAAAAACACTTATAATACGAATATCCATCATAAATCTCCTAAACTATCAGTCATAAAAAAAACAACCCCCCCATAATATAAGGGCGACAACCAGTACAAACTTTTTAACTAGCTCTTAAAGGAATCAATTCTAAATACCGATACACCTAACATTTCCGCCAATTCCTTATGTTTAACATTAGAGAGAAGATCCAAAATGGTCACTAGAATCGGTTATATGGTTCCATGTTTCTACCAGAACGATTCTTGCACCAGAACCCTATAGATCATGTGAACGGTGGGCGAAACGCCAGTGAACAATATGTGAAACCAGGGTGAATCATTGCCGTTGTTTTCGCTGCTTGATTCGCTCACGTAGTTCCTTTATTTTACCTGAAAGAGTAATAGCAGCTGCAACAGAAAGCAGAATCGAAACCACAATGATAATAAAATAGATGGTTTCTTTGACAGTTCCCTCTGGAACATAATGCCTCCACCATAGAAAATACAGCACAATGATGATCAAGAGGGTGTCGGTGATGCTGCTTAGTTTGTTCATAGCGTTGATGAGTTTGTTCATAGTCGTTTGTCACATCCCTTCAAGTGGTGTTTGTTGCAGACGAATGGCAAAGGCCACAGGGTGAATCCTGGTGCTGTTGTGAGTGCAGAAATGGTTGTTAGAACATGGACTCACTACGTTCGTTAGGTCTTCTATGATTTCGCAAGAAGAACACTTGCAATAGTTGAATGTTTTTGTAAATAAAAAAACGTGTTGTAACTCATTTATCGAGTGCAACACGCTTGTATAGCTATCTTCGACTCCCCTTGAGGTATACTTCATTCGATTCTTCAAAACTTATACCAAACTCGTCAGCCACTTCTTGCGTAACGTCATCTTCTTCTTTCAACTCTCCAGGTTCTACATCATAAAAAATTTCGATCCAACGGAAATAAATGTCTAATTGTTCCGCTGTCGGATAGTCTTCTTCTGACATTGCTACGGGAGACTTATGTGTATATTCATAATTTTTATCAATGTAATTTAATCTAGACATGTTATAACCGTTTCCAATTTGCCTTTCATCATCAATAAAGAAAATAACCACGTTTTTTTCCGTTTTATTCTCTTTATCTATCAATTCTTCTGATATTAATTCGATTCCACTTTCATCAATTGTGAAAATTCCATCGGGTATAACCCAATATTCAAACGTACCGTTGTTATATTCGTCTTCTTGAACAATTGAATACCCTGGTACTTCTTCTTTCGTCGATTCTTCTGAACCACATGCGCCTAATAGCAAAGATAGCAATAAAGCGATAAGAATATTAATTTTTTTCATGGTCATTCTCTCCCTCTTGTTAATAAGTAAAAACTGATAATAACATAAATAGCAGCAATCCCAAGAAGAACCAACATTATGAATTTTGAGTCATTCTCTTTAGACTTGCGTTTCCTCAATTCTTGATACAGTTTAGGCTTTGATACACCTGTTTTTTCCGTGATCTCCTTAATGCTGTATTTCTTTGTATCGTACAGATCAAAGGTATCAGCTTGCCCCTTTAGGCTTAGTGACTGGGTTCTTGCTATAGACCGCAAAGTAAATTCCCTTAAAAGGTTAAAATAGAGTTATGCAAAGAACAAACATTATTGTAAAGAGATTTGGTAATCAGTTTGGAAATGTTTTTTTGTAAACTTCAAACCTGTTCGTATCGATAATCTTAAAGTTTGAGGACAGTACGGAACCGGAAAAGGTACAACAATCTACCGATTTACTAGCGACCAGTTTTCATCTTATTACACAAAAATCATTCATACCAATTCAAGGGATGCTATTCATGTTCTAGATGGTTTATTGCATCATGAGACCGACTTAAATATAGAAGAGCATTTCACTGACACAGCTGGCTATACAGATCAAATTTTCGGATTAACTCACCTATTAGGTTTTAAATTTGCACCAAGAATAAGAGATTTGTCAGATTCAAAGCTTTTTACATTAGAAAAGGCAAGCGAGTATCCAAAATTAGAGTCCATTTTACGTGGCCAAATAAATATAAAGATTATTAAAGAAAATTATGAAGATGTTTTGCGATTAGCTCATTCTATAAGAGAAGGAACTGTCTCCGCATCACTTATTATGGGAAAACTAGGCTCCTACTCTAGGCAAAACATTTTAGCCACAGCTTTACGTGAAATGGGAAGGATCGAAAAGACTATTTTTATTCTTAATTACCTTACTAGTGAATCTTTAAGAAGAAAGATTCAAAAAGGCTTAAATAAAGGAGAAGCCATGAATGGACTCGCAAGAGCTATTTTCTTTGGGAAACAAGGAGAACTTCGGGAACGAACTATACAGCATCAACTACAAAGAGCTAGTGCTCAATGCCATTAGTGTATGGAATACTCTACATCTGACAAAAGCAATGGAATACAAAAAAGATTTAGGGGATTTTAATGAGGACTTGTTACATCATATGTCTCCTTTGGGATGGGAACATATAAACTTACTGGGAGAATACCATTTTAATTCAGAAAAAATTGTCTCAGTAGATTCTTTAAGACCATTAAAGCTTTCTTAACGTTGTTAAAAATGGGGGTATCATCTAGAAAATGTGCTTAACGTTGTAAATTCGCATTTTCCTGACGATACCCCATTTATGGCAAACAAAAAACACCCCGCCTACCAATTCGAGGTGCTTCCCTTCAATCCTTCTTAAATTTCGGTATCTAAGGAGTAATGACAAGCCGATAAGACCCAAATAAAAACAGGCTATCAAAATCCT
>NZ_JBFMIA010000134.1:0-280 GCF_040801915.1 Jeotgalibacillus marinus
TATTCAGGAGGCTGTCGGCCAGTTCGGACAGGTCGGTCATTATACCACCGTAGAACTGTATGAGGTCGTCGTGGCCCATAGAGTCTATGTCCCTGGTCTTTATAACCAGCTTCTCCACTTCCGGCAGTTCCGAGTCTTTTTCGATTATCTCGACGCCCTCTACGAGCTCTTTGAGGTTTTCCTCTCTGCCCGTTACGCTGTCCAGTGTCCTGCCCGTCTTTCGGTCGCGGACAATGACTCTGTTGTCTTTCAGTATCTTCTCAATATCACCCGAGGAGTA
>NZ_JBFMIA010000135.1:0-279 GCF_040801915.1 Jeotgalibacillus marinus
TGATCCGAGCGGTTTGTGAGAGTGGGCCCCCCGGGACCCGCTCTTTTTTATTACCTCGAGGGCCGACGGCACGTGGTGGACAGGACGAGCGGTTTGGGTTTGAGCTTCGCCTTGGCTTTAGAGTTCGAACGGCATCGCGCCCTAGACCATTGATGGAGCATGATCTTTTCGGGGGCCGGCAACCATCCCGGATCCAGTTCCGGGCAGGCTTTCTGCGAGCCTACCGCAGGCGTAAGGAATCGAAGTTTCGACAGCATGGACGACAGGCCGACAGCCTTT
>NZ_JBFMIA010000136.1:0-279 GCF_040801915.1 Jeotgalibacillus marinus
GTTAGAACGCATGATCCTTTTCAGCGATGCAGTGTTCGCCATCGCAATCACGTTGCTGATCATCGAGATCAAATTCCCTGAGCTGCCTGAAGACCACCCCGGACAGGTTGACCTGCTTAAGCTTTTCGGTCCTACCCTGAAAGGATTCCTGGCTTTCGCAGTAAGTTTCTTTTTCATCGGCGTCTCCTGGGCGAGGCATTTGAAAATGTTCCGGTACCTGCGGGCCTATGATGGCCGGGTTATTTTCCTCAACCTGTTCAGCCTGTTCTTTATCGTCAC
>NZ_JBFMIA010000137.1:0-278 GCF_040801915.1 Jeotgalibacillus marinus
TGATCGAATAGTCGGCCGCGGCGACGAGCTTGCCGGTGAACCAGTCGACCGGGTAGCTCGGGCCGCCCAGCTGCGGCGCGTTGAAGACGCCCGTGAGCAGCGCGCCCAGGATGCCGCCCAGCGCGTGCACGCCGAAGACGTCCAGCGAATCGTCCACCTTGAGCAGGCGCTTGAGCCCGTTCACGCCCCACAGGCAGACGATGCCCGCGGCGATGCCGATCACGAACGCGCCGAGGATGCCGACGTTGCCGGCGGCCGGCGTGATCGCCACGAGGCCC
>NZ_JBFMIA010000016.1:0-52385 GCF_040801915.1 Jeotgalibacillus marinus
AACAGGAAGAAATTATAAATAAAAATAAAATAATCATTAATGAAAAACCAGTGTCACAAGAACAAATGAAATTATTATCAGACTTTCTAAATTCATTTGAAAAGTGAGTCAAAACTATTCTTATGTAGGTTCTTTTAACTCTTGAATCGCTACAGGATAAGCTGGATTCTTATCTACAGTGATCACACGAGGGGTACGATTATGAGAAGCAGGCAAGGCTTTCTTGAAAAAGCCTTGCCTGCTTGTTTATCTCTTGATTCACTTAGTTAAAAATCAATCGTATGCTTTGCTGAATCAACTGCACGATACAGATACATCCATTGACCTTTGACTTTCACACAGGTTTCACCCACTCTCCAAGAGTCATTGGTTGTTTTCAGATGACGGCGTATTCTTTTGTCTAATTCAGAACCATATTGATCGACCCAACGCATAATGGTGGTGTGTGATCGATAAACCTCGTTCTTCCATCATTTCCACTAAATCACGAAAACTTAGGTTGTACCGTAGGTACCATCTTACTGTTAATAAAATGATGTCAGATTGATAGTGCTTCCATTTAAATTGATTTTCCATACTGATCATGTCCTTAGTATCAGTATTGTCCAATATTTAGAGATTACTTGCATGGTTGCATCAGAACCCCGAACTCTATATTCTCATGTAGGGTTTAGCTTGTCTTAAAGATGTCCCTCACTTGCCTATATTCCTCGTGTGAAATTTTACCTACTTCTTTAAGATTATTTAGTACTTCTCCAAGATCAATTTTTCCACTTGTCATATAATCGTTTAACTCTACTCCCAGTCTAGTTAACATTCTCGCTATATTATACTCTTCATCCATTTCTATCCCTCCCCAAAATATGGTTAAATTAAAGTGGTCATTTATTCAAAGTATATAAAATTCGCTGGCCACCCCTTACAACGACTGAAGGACAGTACCTCGTGTGAGATACTGCCCTCCATACAATCAACCAGTAGGTGGTTCGCCTATTGGTTCTGGTTATTCTATTTGAATTTCCTCTGTTACTGGAGGAATGAATAAATGAAGTTATGAACGCTACAGCTAATCCTTCAATTATAATTTTTTTCATTTTCAAAAACCTCCTTATTAAATTTGTTAAATATCAAATCGGGAAAATCTTTAAAACGATAGTCCGATTTTCAAAGATCAGACGTGCCTCATCAAGAAACTACTCTCATCCCATTTCGGTTAGTTCAATCAACGAACGTATAATGGTAGCAAATACAGCATCGTAATAGTCCCAATCTTTAATTTTCAGTTTTTCTCACGCTTCTTCAACTCTTCCTTGTGTAGCTAATAACGCTTTACTTATTGAGTCAGTACATTGTAAGTTTTCAGTTTGACCATGATAGACCAAAGTAAACTCTAAATAAAAAAACAGTTTCGCTATCAGGATTTTGTAGAAATTAATAATTATATTCTATTAATACTTGGTCCCCAGTTAATTTTCCCATCTTCGACCTTTCCTAAATTGTAATAAAGATTATTATAACTTCCACTCCCTCTATGAACCTCTAGTACTTCTCCGTTGTCAAGTACGGTTATAGAAGGGGTCTCTCCTGAATTATAATGATTATCTTTACTATACCAATTAATTTAACCATCTTTGTATTCCCCTATATTGTATTGCTTTTTTCATTTTTTCCTCCTCGTACTGTATGTTTACTCTCTTCTTTCACAAGTGTCATGGAGACGATCCGACAATCTTTTTTGAGAGTCCAATAACTCAACAAATCAATCAGGCTTTCAAATATAAGGACTTGGGCGAACCTAAAGAGACAAATTCGTTCCTCTACTCCTGTCCCTTGGAGATCAGCCCCACACATTTAGCAGGAGACGATACCACTTGTAGCATATACTTGTATATACAAATAGTCAATTTTTTTTGAAAAAATAATTTTTTATAATCCAAGAAGTTGAAATTCTCAAAGAAGCGGTGTCAATTACGTCAGTTTAATAGGAGTGTATAAACCAATTTTCGTCTTGAAATTATGATATATTAGACGGTACATAGTTAGTAAAGGAGTTCGAACAAAATGGTAAAAAGTGTAGTAATTGCTGAGAAACCTTCCGTTGCACGTGATATTGCAAATGTATTGAAGTGTAATAAAAAAGGCAATGGATTTTTAGAAGGGGATAAATACATCGTTACGTGGGCATTAGGACATCTAGTGACACTAGCAGATCCAGAAGCTTACGATAATAAATATAAAACATGGAATCTAGAAGACCTTCCTATGCTTCCAATGCACCTGAAATTAGTTGTCATGAAACAAACTGGAAAGCAGTTTAATACTGTAAAAGCACAGTTAAATCGCAGTGATGTGAAAGAAATAATCGTTGCTACTGATGCAGGGAGAGAAGGAGAATTAGTTGCTCGTTGGATTATTGACAAGGCAAAAGTTCATAAGCCTATCAAACGTCTTTGGATTTCCTCTGTAACAGATAAAGCGATTAAAGATGGATTCAATAACTTAAAGCCTGGTAAAGCCTATGAAAATTTATATGCTTCAGCAGTAGCACGTTCTGAAGCTGACTGGTATATCGGCTTAAATGCAACTCGCGCTTTAACAACAAAATTTAATGCACAATTAAACTGTGGTCGTGTGCAAACACCAACCGTTGCAATGGTTGCAGCACGTGAAGATGATATTAAGAATTTTAAAGCTCAAACGTATTATGGAATCGAAGCACAAACAGACGGCCCAAAATTAACGTGGCAAGATCAAAACGGAAATAATCGTAGCTTTCACAAAGAGAAGATCGATGCAATCGTAAAATCACTTGGAAGTAAAGATGCTACGATTGTTTCCGTTGACCGAAAAGCAAAGAAAACATACGCACCTGCTCTATACGATTTAACAGAGTTACAACGTGATGCGAATAAAATCTTTGGCTACTCAGCTAAAGAAACATTGAACATCATGCAAAAACTGTACGAGCAACATAAAGTATTAACTTATCCTCGTACAGACTCACGTTATTTACCATCAGATATCGTAAGTACTCTTCCAGAGCGTTTGAAAGCATGTGCTGTAGGTGATTATCGTTCTCTTGCAAATAAAGTGTTAAATAAACCGATTAAAGCGTCAAAAGGGTTTGTTGATGACCATAAAGTAAGTGATCACCACGCCATCATTCCCACTGAAGGATATGTAAATTTTTCAGCCTTCACGAATAAAGAACACAAAATTTACGACCTTGTTGTGAAACGTTTCTTAGCTGTTTTATTCCCTGCTTATGAATACGAGCAGGTAACCGTTCAAGCGAAAGTTGGCGACGAGACATTCATTGCAAAAGGGAAAACAGTCATAAAAGCTGGCTGGAAGGAAGTATACGAAAATCGATTTGATGATGAGGAATCAATGGATGATGTAAAGGAACAGGTATTGCCTCGCATCGAAAAAAACGACGTATTGAAAACAAAGTTAATGTCTCAAACTTCAGGACAAACAAAGCCATCAGCACGCTTTACAGAGGCGACCTTATTATCTGTTATGGAAAATCCTACGAAATATATGCAAACGAGCAATAAAGAACTTGTAAACACGTTAAAATCGACAGGTGGACTTGGCACAGTTGCAACACGTGCAGATATTATCGATAAACTGTTTAACTCATTCTTAATCGAAAAACGTGATGGGAAAGAAATTTACATCACATCGAAAGGCCGTCAGCTACTAGACTTAGTACCAGAGGAATTAAAATCTCCGACAACAACAGCTAGATGGGAGCAAAAACTGGAACTAATTGCTAAGGGCAAACTGAAAAAAGATGTATTCATTAACGAAATGAAACAACATACAAAAGAAATCGTAGCTGAAATTAAAGCAAGCGATAAAAAATATAAACATGACAATATCTCAACAAAGTCTTGCCCAGACTGCGGGAAACCAATGTTAGAGGTTAACGGCAAGAAAGGTAAAATGCTGGTCTGCCAAGATCGTGAATGCGGTCACAAAAAGAACGTGGCACGCGTAACGAACGCACGCTGCCCTCAATGTAAAAAGAAAATGGAACTACGTGGTGAGGGTGCAGGTCAAATTTTCACATGTAAATGTGGATATCGTGAGAAGCTGTCTGCCTTTAAAGCAAGACGTAATAAACAATCTGGTGGAAAAATGGATAAACGTTCTGTACAGAAGTATTTAAAACAGCAAGAAAAAGAACCTGAACCGATTAATAATGCCTTTGCTGATTTATTAAAAGGGATGAAATTTGATTAAATGATCAATGGAAGTGTCTATCTTAGATAGGCACTTCTAAATAGGCCAACCATTTTAAGTGACCTTTCAGATGGTCTAGCTCAACATGGGATAACAATAGTAGAAAATAAAGAAAGCCCTTCTTCAAGCGATTGAAGAAGGGTTCGTTTAGGATAAAAAATAGAAATATTTTCTAATTATTGTATTAATCTTTATGCAAAACTAGTGAGCGAATGTCTACTTTTTATTTAATACTTTCCGTTTCAGTTCATATTCTTCTTCGTTTATCTCACCTTTGACATATCGCTCTTTTAATATTAGCAACGGATGGTCTGTCACACTACTTCTTTTCATCAACTGGCGAACGACCATATAAATGGTCACTCCAACTAGAGTAATCAAGAGCAATAATCCAATGCCCATCATGAGAGACATTCCCATCATAGAATTCCCACTCATCATTCCATCCATCATAGAATTACCATCCATCATTCCATCCATCATAATCTTCAGCTCCTATCTAGATTGCTTTTCTCATAACCGCCTAAAACTGTTTAGACTAAGTGCTTGACTTACATCAAATGAAAAGCTATTGCCATTGCTATTCCTACCGTTTCTCAAAGGAGATTTCCCTTCGAGCCAAACGGGTTATCAGCTGATCAGAGGACTTACGTTTCCTACCGTTTCACTTTTTGTAACATGCTTCTTTTTATTTGTTGGTCCACAGCACATAACCAAGTCCACCTTTTCTTATAATGATGTTTCTTTAGGTTTTAAGCTATTGTCTTTTGAATCAAATTGACCTTCTTTATCTTGAGAAAGATTCCATGAACTTGTTGCAACTTTCCACCATTGTTTTTCCTTCCGGAGAGTTCATAGCGTCCACCACGTTGCCCATACTTGGATCTCTCATCATGCCGCCTGACATGCTGTCACTGTTCATCATTTGACTATCATTATAATTTGTTTTTTCAGCAAATATTATATTTCCTCCAGCCAAGCCGGCAGCTAATGTAAGGCCTAAAACAGTGAATGTGATCTTCTTTTTTTTCATCTTGTCCCCTCCTTATCACTTGATGCTTTTAGTATAAACAAGAAGTTTGTTCAAACCTTGTGTAGTATTTGAAGAATTTGTGTGTAGTCCTCTTTCTTTAATTTGGAGCAGAACCCTCTTGTGATTAAATTCTTCCTCGGTTATTTCTCCCTTAAGATGTCAAGTATCAGGTCTTCCCTTTTCTTAACGGCTTTTCTAGCGAAAGAAACCAGTCGATACACCATGACCTCTGCAATAAAAATAACAAAAAGAAAGACACATAAACCTCCTAAGACCATCGTTTCTTCTCTTTTACTGTTTTTTTTCTTCAATGCCTTTCCCTTGATCGGCCACTTTCGTCCAAGTACCACCATTATCATTTGAAACATAAACATCTTTCTTAAACGTAGCGAAGGTTATTTCGTTTGCTTTGACTGGATTTTCCGCGATATAGGCAATCGCGTCTTCGGTTAAGTCAGGAATTATTATTTCATCTGATTGTTTGTTTTCAACATTCCATTTCAAAAGATATGGTTTGTCACTGTAACCGCCAACAAAAAGGGTTCCATTACTATTAAAAAACAGGGAAGTTGCTTGACCTTTTGAAATTACTTTTTCAAAGTTATCTCCGTTATCTTTGGATAGAAATACACCCGTTTCAGTGCCAATGGCCACCACCGCCTTGTCTATAGGCTGTACAGCTATCGCAGTCGGTTCCTCACTAATCCCCTTCATAGCACTTTTAGCCCAAGTTTTAGTATCATCGATTGAATAGTAAAGTCCAGTAGAATCCATTCTTGAATTCGGTTGAGGATTTATCACGTAAATCGCATGGGATTGATACCCTACACTCATTAAATGGAAGTCCATTTCCTCATAAAGGTCTAACGTTTTAAATGTTTTTCCTTCATCTGTACTTTTTACAACACCAAAAGGATTCTTCTTATCAGATCCAGGGGCAGGGTGTCCACTGCTGTAAAAACCATCATCAACGGCAGCAAAGCCCATGTAATCATGTTTTTCTCCTTCAACATTATCCCAATGTCCATCTGAGTAACTTTTCAGTCCATCATGCGCAGGAATAACGATTCGCTTTCCATCAGCGGAATAGCCTAAACCATGCACATGTTCTAGATATACTTCGCTTTCCGTCGCAGTCAATCGGTCTCCCATAACGGTGAGACTACCGGTAATCACAACTCCTACAATAGATAATATCCATCCCCATTTTATTAGTTGCAGCCTTTTCGATAACTGCTCGCGTTTTTTTCGATCCTCATTCTTTTTTACATTTTGTAAAGCTTGTACTTTCTTTTTTACATTCAGATAGAAAGCGACGAATAAGATCAATAATAATCCCATTGCTACCAATCCATACATACTTAAAGGTAACCCAGCTGATGGTTCCTCAGCCCCACCATGTGCAAAAGCTTTAGTAGGCAGTAAAGCTATACCAACACTGAATGGATAAATAAGTTGTTTAAAAGCTCGCATTATGAATCTCTCCTCTTCCTTGTCCCTTTTATCACGTAGTAAATCAATCCCCCACCAACCGCCGGGAGTCCAATCCAAAGGCAGATTTGGAGAAAGTTTGTGAAATAAGAGCGAGTGGAATCGGTATACATCATCGCTGACATGGTTAAACAGGATAAGCCGACTACAAGCAAGAGCAAAACAATAACCCAGTCTAGCCTTTTCATTCTTCTTCCCCCTCCTTTGCTGTATCAGATGAAACGGGGAATATGATCTCAAATCGAGTGCCTTTTACTACCTCACTAAAGACCTGAATAGACCCTCCCTGTTGCTCTATTAGGTTTTTCACAATGGACAGCCCTAACCCTGTCCCTCCAAATTCGCGCGATCGGGATTTTTCCACTCGATAAAATCGCTCAAATATGTAGTCTAATTCTTCCTCTGGAATACCAATGCCTGTATCTTCTATTGAAATCTTCACTACATCATCCTCTTCCAACATTTCCACTAAAATTGTTCCTTGTTCAGTGTAACGGATAGCATTTTCCAACAAGTTGATAAAAACTTGTGCCATTCGATGACCATCGCAATAAACATACGTCAAATCATCTTGAATATGATCTTGCATGACCAGTCCTTTTTCTTCAATTTTCCATTTTACGGTTCGAATAGCACTATTCATCACTTCTGATAAATCGATCCATTCATAATGAAACTCAAGCTTGCTCTCCTCCATTTTGGAAAGCTCAAATAAATCGCCTATCATTCTAGTTAGGCGGATGGACTCTTGGTGCATAATGTCGAGGTATTGCTCCTTCTCCTCTTCCGTTTCATACAACTTCTCTTTTAACACTTTTGAGTATCCTTTCAAGCTTGTCATTGGTGTTCTTAACTCGTGAGAAATGTTGGATAAAAACTCACTTTTAGATTCCCGATATTTTTGTAAGTCAAAAGCCAAATCATTGATCGATTGGGCTAACGATCCTATTTCATCTTTGGATTCTAGGCTCACACGTGTTTTCAAATCCCCTTTAGCAATTTTACGGGTTGCTTTTTCCATTTGAATTAATGGATTTGATAATTTTTTTGAGAGGACATACGTGAACGCAAGGGCAAGAAAGAATGCACCCATTCCCGATAGCCATAACATACTGCGTATTCTTTCGACAGACTGGTCCATGGTTTCAAGTGAGGATACAACATACACCCCCCCGTAGAATTGATTTTCGGCCATAATAGGCTTTCCGGAGACCAAGTATCGTAGGTTGTCTGACGGTTCGATCCATTCCTTTTCCAGAGATTTACCCCGTGACAGGGTCCGAAGTTCATTTGCTGGTATAGAAGACCCTTTTACTGTACTAGGAATACCTGACTGAGCAACGATTTCCCCCCGGGTATCCACTATATATAATTTTATGTTCGAAAATTCAGCCATCATTTCGATCATGTAAGGTTGCTGTGAATGGTTGGTAACAGCCATTGATTCAGCATATCGAGATGATAGATCATCAATCTCAGTTCGCACCTCACTGTAATAAAACTCTGAAAAAGCTCGATCAATAACAAACCCAAGAGGAAGTAAAACCATTAAAAAAAGTAAAAGGATCGTTCCACCAAGTTTTAAGACAATACTGTTCCGAATCATTTTCGCTCATCTGTCCATTGAAATTTATATCCTACTCCCCATATGGTTTGAATAGGGTTAAAGGACAAACCTGCTTTTCTCACTTTTTCACGTATATTTTTCACATGCGAATCTACTGTGCGAAAATCCCCAAAATAATCGATTCCCCACACTCTTTCCAACAAATTCTCGCGTTTAAAAGCCCGACGAGGTTGTTCGGCTAATACAAGAAACAGTTCAAATTCTTTAGGAGTTAGAACGACCAACTGTTCTCTCACCAATAACTGTCTGCCCTCAGGATCAATCGTCAGATCTTGATAGGTAATGACTGTTGATTCCGTCGTTGTCTGAGAGATACTCGATCTTCTAAGAAGAGCGAACACACGGGCCATCAATTCGTCCGAATCAAAGGGTTTAACCAAATAATCATCTGCCCCAATAGTTAATCCCTTTACTTTATCTTTTGTGTCGGTACGAGCCGTTACCATCAAGATCGGAGTATTTTTCGTTTCACGGATTTTCTGACAAACTTCCCAGCCATCCATATTAGCCATCATGACATCCAAAATAATAAGATCAAAGGATAGTTGGTTGGCTAATTGAACTCCCTCATTTCCATTTTTGGCTTCCTTCACTTCAAACCCTTCTTTAGCGAGATAGATACGAAGGAGATTGCGCACATTCCATTCATCATCAATAACAAGTACTTGTAATTTATTCATCGTAATCCCTCAGATCTTGAGTTTTTTCTTTAAGTATTCAAGATTGTCCCCATTTTGCACGATTCATAATTTCCTTACCTTGATAAAGTGATTTTCCATAAAGAATTGCATTGCTACACATGGATTTACTTCTTTCAAGAAAGTAAAAATAACTTAACGAAACGATTTGTCATTTTCTCTTTCTCTTACTCCCATTATCATTCTGAAATCATTCTATACTAAAAATATGTTGAAAGTATGATAAAAAAAATCTTATGTTAATTATGTACCCTTAGATATGACTTGGAATCAAAGAAAGAGGATACAAATATAAACTTAGGTTGCCTCTTTTCGTTTGTTTTATTTATCGATCACTTGCTTAACTCAAAGGAGATAAATGCCTTAGCTCAAGAGTTTAAAGAATATGAAATAATTCGATCGATACCTAGTAAACCCCTCTTCCTCTTGCTCCCTGCGGTCGTCTTGTCAATTTATCTTGAATAGACACAAAATGAGAAAATGGCTTTTTCATTTTGTAGGTATTTATGTTATATGGCGATGTGGCAGTACTCCAAAAAGAACTGTTTTCCCCTATGCTAATTAAATCACTTTTTCCGGATAACTTGACTTCTGCTCTGAACTAATTTATATTAGTTGAGGCATCAATGATTGACCCATCAACTAATTGTCAGATCATGAAAAGGAGGGGTATTTTGTCTGACTCATGTTCTAAAGAGACGCAAATAGCATTTCAATTATATGGAATCACCAAGCAAATACTTCCGAAGTTTGAGCGTTGCACTGGCATCAGCCAATCGCGGCTAGAACTTTTGCACAAGCTATATGAAGTGGATGAAATCAGTCAGACTGCACTTCAAAAAGAAGTGAACATTGATCGTGCAGCCGTGACCAGACATTTAAAGCAGCTTGAAGACAAGGAAATAGTCACACGCCGTAAGAACCCTGAAGATAATCGGATTACGTTTGTCCGTCTAACTGACCAAGGACGTAATAGGATTGTTGCCTATCAAGAAGAGAAACAACTTTTTATTACTAAAGTCTTGAAGGACTTTAAAGAGGAAGAACGTTCAGTCCTTTTAGACATGCTTACACGTATACAACATAATATCGACCAAATTTAATCCTAACGATGGGAAAACACTATAAATATTAAATCAACTTAGATTAGACACAAAGGAGAATGCAAAATGAACAAAACAAAATTGAACGATTTTAACGAAATTATCACTGGACGCCGCTCCATTCGAAACTATGACCCAACTGTGAAAATTAGTAAAGAAGAGATGACTGAAATATTAACAGAAGCAACACTTGCCCCTTCATCGCTTAATATGCAGCCTTGGCGTTTTGTTGTAATCGACAGCGCGGAAGGAAAAGAGAAATTAGCCCCACTTGCAAAATTCAACCAAAAACAAGTGGAAACATCAGCAGCCGTGATTGCGGTATTTGCTGATATGAACAACATTGAAAATGCAGAAGAAATCTATAGTAAAGCAGTGGAGTTAGGCTACATGCCTGCTGAAGTGAAAGAAACACAATTGCCAACCATTAAAGGGTTATTTGAAACGGTAGATAGAGAACAGTTGAAAGATATAAACCTTATCGATGCAGGTCTCGTATCTATGCAACTTATGCTAGTTGCGCGTGCTCACGGTTACGACACAAATCCAATTGGTGACTATGAGAAAGAAGAAACGTCAAAAGCCTTCGGAATGGACGTTAATCGCTACGTTCCTGTTATGCTCATATCAATCGGCAAAGCAGCAGAAGAAGGTTACAAATCAGTCCGTCTGCCAATCGATACGATTGCAGAGTGGAAGTAATCTATAACAGAGAGGAAGATTGGTCATGATCATTATTCACGCTATTCTTCATGTAGATCCAAAGAAGCAACAAGCATTCATTGAAGATATCCACCCACTGATTGCAGCTTCTAGAGCAGAAAGTGGTAATGTTTCATATGATTTAATGAAGGATACAGAAAAAGAAAACGTGTATACGATGGTAGAAGTATGGAAGGATGCTGAAGCGATCGAGATCCATAACGTGAGTGAACACTTTACGTCCTTTGTTGGGAAAGCTAGTGAGTACTTAACAGCTCCGCTAGACGGAAAGGTTTATGATGCTAGAGAGATGGAAAGATAGTATCTTTTTTGAAACATGTTCTTTAAATAATGAGTTACTTATGGGGTGCAAATAAGCTAAAAGAAGCGTCAAAGACATTGAGTTGTACTTTGACGCTTCTTTAATAAAAATAAGTATGTGCTACTTATTATACGGTTCACCGTATTGGATCTAAAAGGTTTTCTTCTTCAAAAATGCATTCCTTGGATACAACTACAATGCGAAATTTGAGATTAAAATGTAGGAAAGACTTTAAAAACAATCAAAAATTATCCCTAGAAAGCGAAGAAACTAAACGATGTTTTCTAGGGATAAACTATTATAAAAGTAGGATTATTTGTAGAAAAATTATATAATGTCTCCGATTTTATTTCGTACTACATTTAAAAATCCTTTTATTTGTTGAATTGACTTTTCTTTTGAATTTTCTATAATATTTATGGTTTATATTATGTTTAAATCATGGATTAAGAGTGGGGTTCCCCCAAACAAGGTATTTTTGGAATAAGAGAATGGGTTGGTCCTAGTATTCAATTGTCAGTAAGAAACTACAAAAAACCGTTCCCTAGATAGTTACACGTAGGGAACGGACTCTTAAACAAACATCATAAATTTACTCTGTTACTAATTCTAATTCTACTGGTATAAATTCTTCTACGTTTTCTCCGTTAAAAATATTTTGGGCAGTTTCAACAGAGCTCATTCCGATCTCATCAGGTTTTTGTGCAATAGTTGCCGTCATATACCCATTTTCAATAGCAGTAATCGCGTCTTCATTCGCATCGAATCCGACAACTAGTACATCGCTCATCCCTGCTGCTTCCAATGCTTCTTTTGCACCTAGTGCCATTTCATCGTTATGGGCGAAAACCGCATCGAATTGTACATCACTTTGAATGATATTTTCCATAACACTTAAGCCTTCAGCACGGTCGAAATTGGCTGTTTGACTTGCGACCACTTCAATGCCACTTGCTCCAATTGCTTCATTGAACCCTTGCCCTCTTTCACGAGCTGCTGAAGAGCCTGAAATTCCTTCTAACTCAACTACACTTCCTTCTCCACCAATCTTTTCAACAATAAACTCACCTGCAAGCTTGCCACCCTCAATATTGTCTGATGCTATGTGCGTGACTACTTCTCCTTCACTAGCACCTCGGTCAACCGTTATAACCGGAATATCCGCATTGTGGGCTGATTCAAGTGCAGATACAACAGCGTCTGAATCAGCGGGATTGATCAAAATAGTATCGACACCTTGTTGAATAAGGTCTTCAATATCACTAATTTGTTTGGCTGGGTCACCTTGTGCATCGACAATCGTAATCTCCATGCCAAGTTCCTCAGCCTTCGCTTCTGCACCTTCTGCTAACGTCACAAAAAATGGATTATTTAATGTGGAAATTGAAAATCCGATCGTTTGTTCATTGCCAGATTCAGCACCATCATTGTCATTTTCAGAAACTGGTGAATCAAGTGAACATGCAGCTAGAATCAATGACATTACAACCAATAATGCTAAAATTGAATTCTTTTTCATTTTGTAACTCCCCTTTAATAAATTTATTGTATTAAGCAGCCTTCTTCCGGTCTAACAATACCGCTAGCAGAATTACGCCACCTTTAACCACTTGTTGATAAAACGAAGAAACGTTCATCAAATTAAGTCCGTTGTTCAGTACACCGATAATAAGAGCACCAATTAACGTACCAAAAATCCATCCTCTACCGCCTGTCAAACTTGTACCACCTAACACAACAGCAGCTATCGCATCTAATTCATATGCAGTGCCTGCAGTAGGCTGTGCGGAATTCAAACGTGAAGTTAAAATAATACCAGCCAACACACTCAACATCCCTGTCAAGGTGTAGACACCAATTTTGATTCGATCAACACTAAGTCCAGCAAGACGAGACGCTTCTTCATTCCCGCCGATGGAATAAACACCACGCCCGAACGTGGTCTTTTTTAAAATAAACCAAAGCACAGTAAAAGCAATAAACATCGTGATGACGGGAAATGGAATGCCGAGTACGTATCCTTTTCCGATGAATTGAAAAGTAAAGGAGTCAGAAAGGCCCGTTATTGGCCGACCTTCTGTGTAAACAAGTGTGAGACCTCGATAAATCGTCATCGTCGCCAATGTAGCAATAAAAGGTGCAACCTTTCCTTTTGTAATGATTATTCCATTAAACGCTCCCATTGCAGCACCAATTAGCAGTCCAATTAGTATAGCCAGAATCGGATCAATACCCGATGTCATGGCACCTGCCGTTAGTGCCGCGCCAAGCGCAAGCATCGAACCAACCGATAAATCAATTCCTCCTGTTAAAATAACAAAGGTCATACCAAAAGCGATCAACGCATTGATAGAGACTTGTCTTAAAATATTAAAAATATTTGTCACATCTAAGAAATTTGGGCTTACAATCGACAGTACCAAGATTATTAGAATGAGCCCGAAAAATGGACCGAGTTTTTGAATAATGTTTGTATTTTTCACCTTTACTTCCCTCCAGTAGCGGCGGTCATGATCTTCTCTTGAGTCGCTTCATCTCGATTAATACTTGCTTTAACACTACCCTCGTGCATGACGAGAACACGATCCGACATACCGAGGATTTCCGGAAGTTCCGAGGAAACCATAATAATGGAAACGCCTCGCTTTGTCAGTTGATTCATAATTTGATAGATTTCTTTTTTTGCTCCTACATCCACACCGCGCGTTGGTTCGTCAAGGATTAAGACTTTCGGTTCAATCGCAAGCCATTTTCCAATCACAATTTTTTGCTGGTTACCACCGCTAAGTGATTTCGATTGTTGCTCCATGCTGGATGTTTTTATTAGTAACTGCTCTATCAGTTCTTGTGCGGACTGTTGTTCCTTTTTTTGATTGAGTATTCCCCACTTCGACAGCCTTCTCAGTTGAACAGTTGCCAAATTCTCTCGAACAGTTTGATTCAGGATCAATCCTTCTTCTTTTCGATCTTCCGTTACAAAAGCAATCCCTGCTTCGATTGCTTTTTGAGGATTTTGGCTTGCAAGTGTTTTATTATTGAGTACAATATTTCCTTTTGTGCGTTTGTCAGCTCCGAAAATGGCACGCATAAGTTCGGTTCTTCCTGCCCCCATTAAACCTGCTATCCCAAGAATCTCTCCTTCTTTTAAGTTGAAACTAGCATTTTTCACACCCGTTTTCGTTGTTATACCCTCAACCGTCATACGTACTTTACCTGGTTCGTTTTCCCTAGCTGGAAACTGATCCCCTAGTTCTCGACCAACCATCATTTTTACTACTTCTTGAAAATTTGTTTCCTTAATAATTTTGGTTCCAATTGAATTCCCATCACGCAAAACGGTTATGCGATCGCACATTTTAAAGATTTCGTCCATCCTGTGGGAAATGTAAACAATTGCCACATTACGTTTTCTTAATCCTTCCATAACATTAAATAGAACATCGATTTCTTTGCTTGTCAGTGCTGCCGTTGGTTCATCCATAATTATCACTTCACTGTTTGAGGAAACAGCACGTGCAATTTCAATCATTTGCTGCTGACCAACGGAACATTCCGCTACGGATTGTTGTGGGTCCATCTGTATACCGAGCTCCATTAACCAATCTTTCGCTTCTTTATTCATTTCTTTATCTTTAAGCACTCCCCATTTCCCATACGTTTTTTCCTTTCCAAGAAAAAAATTTTGAGCAACGGTCAATTCCGGAATAATATTTAATTCTTGATGAATCACACTTACTCCAGCTTTTTCTGCTTCCTTTGGTCCTTTAAATTGAGATTTCTTTCCTTTATACGTAATTTCACCTTTATCCATTTCATGAATCCCTGTCAAAATCTTCATCAACGTTGATTTTCCAGCACCGTTTTCCCCCATTAATGCATGAATTTCACCTGGAACTAAATCAAACGTAACTCCTTTTAAAACGCTTACACTGAAAAACGACTTATGAATATCGTTCATCGTAATAATGGCTTTGCTTGTCAAAAAATCACCCCCGCATGAAGAATGAGATTGGCATAAGGAGTCGCTTCTCCTGTCCGAATGATTGCTTTTGCCTGATGAGTTTGTTTTTTAAACAATTCATGTTCAACCATTTCTACTTGTGAAAAATCTTTGTGAATTTTCTTAGCTAGTAAATGATTTTGCTCTTCAATTTCTTTAGCGATCGTTACCTTTTCAATTACCATTTCATTCATTAAGACGTCTAATACCGATTCAAAACTTGGAGAACCTACTGTTAATGCAAGATCAATTTTCTTGACGTGTTGTGGAATAGGGAGTCCACAATCCGCAATCACTACGGTATCTGTGTGCCCTAGATCCGAAAGAACCTTTGTTATTTCACTATTTAATGGACCTGATAATTTCATTTTTGTACCGCCTCTAGAAAAACTTCAAGCTCTGATTCAGTCGGCATTCCACCCTGTGCGCCAAACGCTGTAACAGAAAAGCTCGCAGCCACCACTGCTCGTTGGATTGCTTCTTTTACATCTAGACCACGATCAAGACCTGTAGCTAGTGCTCCATTAAATGTATCTCCTGCGCCAGTTGTATCTTCAACCTTCACAAAAGGTGCTGGTATCAATTGTCGTTGCCCTTGATTCATAAAAGAAGCACCTTTTGAACCTTCAGTTACAATTAATTTTTCTTCATATGACGATTTAAACTCTGGACTCTCTCGTAGCTCTTCTGCTTCATGTTCATTCGGAGTGACATAATCGACCAACTGCCACCAATGAGATGGGATTGGTTGGAAAGGTGCTGGATTCAAAATAATGATCGCATCTGCTTTTTTGGCGATCTCCATTGCACTTTCCACTGCTTCTATAGGAATTTCTAACTGTACCATCAACACATTACACGCTTGTATCACTTTGGTTGCTTGTTTAACGGCAGAGGGTGTCACCTCTTCATTAGCACCTTTAACAATCACAATTGAATTATCATCCTCTGAAACCGTAATACTTGCTGTTCCAGTTGACAGGTGTGTAACCGGTTTCACATGAGACACAAAAACTCCTTGCTTCTTTAAATAGGAATGATATGAATGACCAAATTCATCCTCTCCGATGCGACCAACCAGCTCTACTTGACTGCCTAACCGGGATGCTGCAACAGCTTGATTGGCACCTTTTCCTCCAAACACTGTAGCAAAAGCAGTCCCTTGAAGCGTTTCTCCTTTTTTTGGAAAACGATCAACACGTGTTACAAGATCCATATTTAAACTTCCTACAACGGTAATCATTTAAATCACTCCTTATCGAACCGATTGTCTAACCTTTAATTCGGCATGTAATTGGTGGTGTTCCACCTTACTGTGTACATTTTGAATTCGATCTAACAATAACTCCGCAGCTCGCTGCCCCATATAATAAATAGGCTGTTGCATCGTTGTTAGCTCCGGTGTTACCAATGTTCCCCATTTCACACCATCAAAGCCCATAACTGATAATTCCTCCGGTACTTTGATACCTAATTTCGACGCTGCTTTTAACGCACCAATTGCCATCACATCATTCCCAGCAAAAATACCATCTACTTCTGGGTGCTCAGACAATATCTTCATCGTACTAACCATGCCCTGTTCAATCTCATATTGTCCTTGTTGTAACAAAACCGGCAATTTATGATCGTTCATACTATCCAAGTAAGCACGTTTTCGTTCCATGGACGTAAACACATGAGGAGGTCCTTCTATATGAGCAATCTGTCTGCACCCACGATCAATCATGTATTTAATTGCTTTTTTACTGCCCTCATAATTATCGATTGTTACAGAAGATATCCGCTCATCCATAGCGCGGTCTAGCGCAACAACCGGTACGTGGAGCCCTTTTAAATGCTCCCACTGAAGAGTATTTGAAGCAATAATAAACCCATCGATATATTTAGATGTCATCCCTTCAATATACTCCAGTTCATGTAAAAGATTTTCATCGCTATTAAATAACATCGTGGTATACCCAGCAGGATACATCACATCCTCAACCGCTCTTACAAGCTGAGGAAAAAAGGGGTTTGTAATATCAGGAATTAAAAACCCGATTGTTTTTGACGTTTTTTTTGAAAGGCTTCTAGCTACACTATTTGGCTTATAATCTAATTCCTTAATCGCAAGGGTCACTGCTTTTCGCGTATCCTCATGAACATATCCCTTGTTATTTAACACTCTAGATACTGTCGCAACAGATACACCTGCTCTTTTCCCTACTTCCCTAATTGTCGACATCTACCATCACCGTGCCTTCTTCTATAACAATAGCAATCTTAAACACATTGCATGTAATCGGTTACACACAGTTTAAGGAGTAAGATTTATTTTGTCAACAGGACTTACTAATTATAAATTTTATGATGAAATTCATCCTAATGATCACTGATATACAAGAATATTCATTGAACAACACTCTCTTTTTCTACAATAATTACTTGGTAGACCATTAATTTCATAATTATTGAAACTTAATACCCTCAATTTCGCCCCTTTCTTTCACGAGAGTATTGTTTCGTTTGGATTTTTTATAGGTATCTGCTTGGCTGCTAGAACCCCATACTCATTAACCATTTAGAAAGTTTTTCTTCCCTTTCTTTAAAATCATTGTTTTTCACTTTATATTTACCAAGATGTTGTTCACCGATAATTTTTCCATCCAGCATATAAATGACACGTTCTGTTTTTGCTGCCACTTTTACATCATGTGTTACTAATAGAATCGTCGTCCCTGTCTGATTTATTTCTGCTAATAATTCCATGATCTCAACAGCTGATTTTGAATTGAGTGCACCCGTCGGTTCATCACCAAATATAATATCAGGATTATTAATGAGTGCTCTGCAAATCGCTACTCTTTGCAATTGCCCCCCTGAAGCTTGCGTAATGTCATTATCAGCAAGCTCTGCAATACCTGTCTTCTCCATTAATTTCATCGCTCTATTGTTAATTTCTTTACGGCTATTTTTTTTCGCCATATACGCAGATAGAATGATATTATCAAAGATAGACAAGTTTTTTAAAAGATGAATTTGCTGAAAAATAAACCCCATTTTATGCAAACGAAATCTGGCCAGCTCTTTTTCAGAAAGAGAAGATATCTCTTGTTCATCAAGAATAACACTTCCTGATGTCATTCTATCCATCCCGCTAATATTGTAGAGCAGCGTCGACTTACCAGAACCAGATGGACCCATGACAGATACAAATTCCCCCTCTACTATCTCTACGTTCACATCTTTAAGTATTTGGTTTGTTTGATTGCTCCCGAAAGCTTTATTTAACCTTTTTGCTTCTAGTATGGTTTTCATATTTTCGCCTCCTATTCAACTCTCAAATCAGCTAATTTCGCTTGCTTTAAGGATTTGGTACTCAATAATGTTGTAACTGTCACACTTAAAATTAATATAAGCGGGCAAAGAACGTAAGCCTGAACAGGATTAATGACAAACTCAATTTTAGAAGCACCCAAAAAAGACAATAAAACGTTAACCAAACTCTGTCCAATTGTATTTGAAATAATTGTTCCAACAATGATTCCTATAACCATTACAAGCAATACCTTTACTACATTTTGCACTTGAATATCCTTTAAAGAAAAACCTATACTTTTCATAATCGCTATTTGGGAATAGTCTTTGGCAACTAACATTTGCACAAACAAAGATGTAATGAGTATGGAAACACATATTGCAATCACGATAGCTACGATTGTCATAAGCTTTAACTGTTCAATCGTACCTCCTAGTGTTTGTGCTAAATATCCTTCCAAATGAGTCACCTTTGTCGAATGAAAAGCTTCCGTATAATCATGAATTTTGTCACCTATATTTACATGGCGTTTTACATCTAAATTAACTACATACCAAAGCACGGTTTTATTGTTTACAACAGGCAATAACGCTTTTGCTGTTCTGCCCCCATTGGTTATATCCTGATAGATACCACTAACCACCATTTCTTTCTTATTATCATCTACTATTAACGAAAGCGTGTCTCCAACAGATTTGCCCATCTCTTTAGCATTCAAGTATGAGAGAACAATTTCGTTGCCACTTGATGGGGCTGCACCTTCTAAATACTCAAGAGGAAAAATAGAAAAATCCCCCGTTTCTATACTGATGTTTTCCAAAACTCCATCACTATCTATAACATTAAACCGAGATGTAATCATAGGCGAAAATTTTTCAACATCTTTGTCATTTTCAATGTATGTGAGTACATCATTAAATCGTTGAACGATATCGTCTGATTGCTGTAAATCAATCCGTATATCACTTTGCCCAACCCCCATATATTTGATAAAACTAGGTGATTGGATTGTATTGAGGAAGTTCACTGGAACAATGATGATAATGGAACAAACAATGAATACAAAGAATAGTAATCCAAACATTTTCAGTCGACCTAAAATATCCTTTAAGCCCAAGAAAATATTAACGTCCAAGTATTTACTTTTATGCATTGGCAGAAAACCCTTACTTATTTTGGTTTCTCCAATACTGCCTGCCCGTAATGCTTCTACCGTGGTTATCTTATTAAACCTTCTAAGTGTCAATCTGCAAAAGAAAACGACAATGAAAAATATTATGCTAACTGAAATGAAAGGAATGATCTGATGAAGAATGTTATCTGATGTAGTCCCGATATATAGCATAATATTTTCTATAAATAACGGACTGATGAATAAAGACCCCAGATAACCTGCTATGGAAGCTAAAGCTGCTAAAACGATGTATTTGAATAGATATATTTTTTTAATATAATGCTCGTCAATACCAATTGCTTTCATAACGCCGATCTCTCTATATTCTTCTTCAATGGTGGCAAGAATGGTAAGACGAAGACAAAGGATCGCTATTATCATAAGCAAGATGCTCACCAATAAAATGACAGCTGGCACAATTCCTTCTGTTAGAGCATTCAAAATTTTAAACGTGCCATAGTCTACACTTGGTCCCTTATGTGGCAGGTTTGATGATTGATATGCCTGACTAAATTCGCTTAGTTTACTTAAATCCTTTAGAAGAAATTCAATAAGATATTCCTTTTCATCAAAGTTATTTTTAAGTGTTTCAAAATCAGCATCATTAACTAGAAAACGCTTTGAACTCACTACTGATGGATTCATTTGAGCATCTTGAACAAAATAGGCCACTGTAAATTCCTTATCAAATGATCCGTTAGAAATCCTAACTTTATCGCCTAATTTCAAGTTTTCCTCCTGCATATAATAGATAGGAACACCAACTTCACCCTTCGAAACTTGAATCACCTGGTTTTCTAAGTCAAGTAAATAATCAAATGATTTATTCTGTTTGACAAAACTAATATCCATCACGCTGTTTTTTTCCGGCTCATGACTGTTGCCTAAAAAGATATTAGCTCCGTCTATACCGACCATCTCAACTGTTTGTTGATCCTTCACAAGGCTGTTACTTGAAGTCCATCTATCAATTTCGGTCTGATCAACTTCTCCTGCGTGCATTTGAACAAAATGCGGCGTATTTGATGTAGTAAACAAGTTATCGATCGAATCGAATAGTTTTATAAACATAATTGATCCACTAGAAACAAGGAAAGCCGATAACATGACGAAAATAAACAATGTTATGGTTATGCTTTTCTTTCTATGGAAATCTTTCCTTAGCATTTTTAGCAGCATCTTATTCTCTTTTCTCCTTTCGCTTAACAAATAATATATTTAAAAAGATACTAGATACTGCCTCTCTCTACCTCAAAGGAAACATGGTCAACTGCCGTAAAATCTCCATATTTTTTTACAAAATCATTTACAACAATAATATTTTCCATTTTGATCACCTTTTTTTATTTTTAAGAAAACTTAATACTTTATAGACCTTATCAAAAGCACTGCTTACATTTTCTGAATTGGACATTTCATCACTTAATACTTCTTCAAACGCATCTAAAACTTTTTTACAATCATCGATATTTATTCCTGACTTTTCTGAAACTTCCTCCAACACTTCAGTATTATTCATTTGATTCTTTTCCTTTTTCATTATGATTTTTTCAGCTTCTACTTAATCATTTCTGGTATAAAACTAAAGGTGTCTTTTTCTGCCCCTAATGCATTTTCCATAATGTAGGAAAAGGCTATAGCTTTTTGTATTAGTTCGTGGGGCTGCCACTCGAAAATTCCTTCATCAAACAAAAATTGGGAAGATACTAGCAAAAATTCTACAGTTTCTCTAGGGTAAGGGGTTTGGAATAAACCTTCCTCTATTCCTTGTTCAATTACATCAGTGATAATAGGGCTTAGTTGCAGAATTGATTTTACCAGGCTTTTCTGGTGCATTTCTGCATTGTTTACTTGATGGAACTGTTCAACCAATAGTTCCTTGTTCTCAGATTTTTGTGCCATAAGGATCTGGAATATTTTTTCGGGGGCTTTGAGGTTTGGATCTGCGGCAATAGCCTTTGCAGCTTCTACCCCAATGTTTATAAAACGCATGACAATCGCTTCCATAACTTCTTCCTTGGATTTAAAGTAGTAATAGAAAGTACCTTTAGCGATACCAACCTTTTGTAAAATTTCATTAACTGTAGTTACAGGATAACCTTTTGTATAAAAAAGCATCTCAGCAGCATCTAAAATTTCATTTCTTCGTTCTTCAGGATTTTTTGAAATTCTCATACTTATACCTCCATTGTATAGACCGACCGTCGGTCTATAATAAATAATAACAATATTCACTTTATTTAGTCAATTGTTTTTTTCGATAATTAGAATAGGACATATGAGAGAGGGGGTTATTGTCCTAGTTAGCTCTATCCAATTTATTGAGAAATCTATCACTTTTACTTCAGTGTTCTTTTGTACAGAGCCTAGCCCTCTTAGATAAAATGCTATCTATTACCGAAGCTAACTGTTAATCATTTTCTGTACACGTTAATTGGTTTTTGAGTGCATCTTCAAGAAGCTCGATTAACTGTTGAAGTGCAACAGTTAATCGAGCTTCTTTGTTCTATTGACTACATGTTTTTCACTCAGGGGGGAATAGTACATATATCTAAAAAGTAAGGAGCCAATTTCATGAATGAAAAAATGTTTCGGACGAATAAGGGCCATTATTCTCTAATGGATATGCTGATGATATTAATTTCAAACAAGGTTCGTTATTTGTTTATTTTTGTTTTAGGTTTAATGTGGTTTCGAAATGCTTCCGGTAAAAAAGTGGTTTTAAATGCAGTGAAATCTACAGCAGTTACTTTGCTGATTAACACGTTCATTAAATTATTTTATTTTAAGCCTCGCCCGTTTATGAAACGTCGTGTTGGCATACTTATTCCCTCGAAGATGGATTCCTCATTTCCTAGTAAACACACTTTACTTGTGTTTGCCGTATCTACTTCGATTATTCTTTATAAGCGTACCCTTGGATCGATCATGATGGGGTTCTCAGTGTTAACGGGGATATCACGTGTTTGGCTAGGACATCATTATCCTTCTGATGTGATTGGAAGTGCCTTTATTGGAAGTTTAACAAGCGTTGTGATTGACAAAACTTCACGTTTCTTTAATCGTCTATAAGTTGTACTTAGTTGTTGTGGAAGAAGTTATTATAAATCAACAAAAGCTTCTGACCATTTACCATTAACAGCAACAATTCTTGCTTTGGTAAGGATAGTTAATAATCTTTTTTGAAGGTCAGCCCAGTCCGGTATTGTTTCCTTTAAGATGTTTCACAATAAAGTCTGCGCCTGCTAATGGATCAATTCCCTTCTGAAATTCGCTCCTTTTTTTATCCAAACAATCCATCTCTTGTGAAGAATCGAACAATTTTTCGAATATATTATTGATGCTTTCGATATCATCAATCTTTGTTGCCAACTCATTATTCACTAAAAAATCACAGTTTTTTTCTTCATGGCCAGGGATTGGTTGATAAATATACAAAGGAATTCCTGTTGCCAATGCCTCAAAACAGGTTAGGCCACCCGGTTTTGTAATAAGGAAATCAGTGGCTTCCATCCATTCATCGATCACATCCACAAACCCTAGTATACGAATATTGGGATGATGAAATCTTTCATCTTTTAAAAAGGAACTTCTTAGGGCTCTATTGTTTCCAGTACAAATGATAACCTGAATTTTTTCTTTCCATTTTAAAAGAGCATGAGCAAGTTGCCTCATTCCACCTAGACCCAGTCCTCCTCCCATAATCATTAGCGTTGGAATATCTTTTAAATTTAATTTTTTTCGAAGTTCCTGTTTATTTTTTCGAACACAGAAGTTTGAGTTAATAGGCATGCCCGTGACAACAATCCGATGCTCAGGAATACCCATCTCTATTAATTGTTTATACACATCTTTATTAGAAACCATATAAAAATCTACCTCAGAATGAGCCCATGCTCCGTGAACATAAAAATCGGTTACCATTGTACAAAGAGTAAATTTATGACCCATTTTTTTTAACCTAGATGCAGTTGAGCTCGTAAATGGGTGTGTACAAACGATCAGGTGGGGTTTTTCATTTTCAAGTAGAGCTTCAATATGTCTGTGAATCAGCTGGTGAATAACGTATTTTTTCCAATTAGAAAAAGGTTTGTTATGTGTCTTAAAATAGATTTTTCTCCATAATGAAGGAAAATGAACAATCATTTTTATATATGAATTAACGATTAGGTTTGTGGTAATCGGATGAAGTGCCTGTCCTACCTCCAAAACTTGTGTATGGACAGATGGAGAAAGATGAGAAATTCCTTGCATTAACGCTTCTCCAGCTTTTGTATGGCCGTTACCGATGGCTTCTGATAGGATCAGGACTTGTTTTTTCACGATTTACCCCCCTTTAAAAAATGTGATGAAAAAAGAGGGGGACTAACCCATTTCTTGAGATAGCCCCCCTTAAAAAGTATATCTATTGATAATCATTGATCTTATCAAATGTTTCAGGCGTTAATTCTTCAGCAAATTCACTAACATAATTCACTTGATTTGGAAATGGATTGCTCATATTATCTTGTAGGTTGTAGTATCCTTCTTGGATTTGGTGTACCCATTTTTTATTGCGGCTTCCGATTACTCCAAGAGTTGTTAAACCAAGTAATGACAACATTATGACGCTTCTGTTGTTAGACCTTCTTTTTCTAAACATGTTAATGAAGCGTCGGTTTCTTCTTCCCCCGATTAATGAAGCAAGAGTAGTTAAGTTGTTCATTCTGATACCCCCTCCTTTTTTTATGGATACAATCATATTTTGTTTAATATTAGGGAAAATATGATTGGTAATTATTACACCATAATTTTATCGAAAGCGATTTGTTCTGAACGTCCTAAAGCCATTAAATCGAGTTAACTTCTGTGCATTTATCCGAAGGTAAAACTGTTTTTTATTCCAATATTAAAGATAGGATCCAATCTTTAACATCTAAAATGCGTAAGTTTTTTGGTTGTGTATTTGTTCCCGTTACAATCATGGAAACAAGTGAATCTTGTTCATGCAACCCTCCGTGACTAGCTCCCCCGATATGAGTAGGAGATCCTTCACCAATAAACTCATGTCCTGGTTTAGCACTTACAACAAGATAATCTCCTTCATGTGAAAAAAAAGTCGTGTAAAGTCTTGCCAATGCATCTGGATAAATTCCATAATTGATTTTATTTTCATTTATTGAAAGGTCTAATAGTGTTAGTTCCCCTTTTATCTCCCAAGACTGCCCATATTTATCAATAAAATCTCCTTCAGGCTGAAATATTAATTGTCCATCGTGGATGCCAGAAGTTACTACAATGGAATTTTCTTTTTTCCAAGCAATAACATCGATCCTTTCATCTTTTTGTAAAATATTCGCGATATCTTCTAGAGATACAGTTTTAGCATCCAGTGTATAAATAAAGGACATTCTTTCATTCACACAAAGAACGACTTGATCTGAAGAGGTAACCGTGTCTTTTAACTTAGGAATTTGATACGTGTCAAGCAGCTTTCTCAGATCGATCAGTGCTAAGTTACGGTCATTTTCAATCCACGCTTGACCATTGTCACCTAGTATGATCCAAATATTATTCGTTAATGCTTCTTCCCAAGTACGATAACTGTTAAGGATCTTTTGCAGTTGCTTGTCAACTTTTTCAATTCCTTTACTATCCATTCTCCCATTTTTATGTATGCGTTGATCTAAATCAGGAAAATAAGCAATAGTAAGTGCCGGCAGCATGTCCTGCTCGATGAGATATTTCACTTCTTTTGCGGTAAATTTGTCATTAAACCCATATTTCTGCCAAAAAAATGAGTTCCTGATTGATGGATTCAGTTTTGCCATAGACCCGTATGAAAACACATTTGGAGCGGACACAACGATATTCCTTCTCATCCCTGTAATCAATGATAAAAGAAAAGGAAATTTTAATTGGACAGAATGATTTCCCCTATATAATAAAGTACTGATTGATGCCGTTTGAATATCTTGGTCCATAAGGATTTCATGAATCGTCTTATGTTCTTTACTTAAATGGTTATGGTTCAAATTGTAAAAAATATCTTCCATCGCTTGTTTTAACCCTAATTTAAAAAGCTCTCTAACATGACCTCCATAATCAATAATTCGATTTTCCTTTTTGTTAAACCAAACTAACCCCGGTACTTTATGTTGGTCACTGTAGACACCCGTTAATAATGTACTATCAACATTGACAGACATAGTTGGAAACGGACTCACGACATTGGGAATGTTATAACCATTGTCGATAAAAAATTGAAGTGCAGGAGCTTTTCCATTTTTTAAGGCTTCCTGTAAAGTTGTATTCATTAAGGTATCAACCATTAGCATGATAATATGTTTCTTTTCTGATATAGTCATCGGTCATTTATCCTCTCACTTTTTTTTACGATGTATTATCAAAACTGCGTAGCGCTTTTTTCTTTTGAATGTGCTCAATCTGTTAACAAAAATTGAATAGATTCCCAGCCGTGTTCGTGAATCTTTGAATGTCCCGCATACAAAGATCACCTAATACTTATCATCTATTTATTTCCAAATAAACGCTGCTTCAAACTTGTTAAATGGTTGATGAACTCAACGAAAGAAACACTCTTCAATATCAAAGAGTGTTCCGTTTTTAATCAGATTCAGAAGAATTATTAATGCAATAAAAAGAACGGCTTAGACAAGTGGGAAACGCATGAAATGAAAGGAATAAAACAATAAGCAGACAAAACAGTTTATCTAGCGCTGGCACAAACTCTCTACACTCTAATTGATCATTACAATAGCCCGAAGCGAGATTTTTCATCACTACATCTAGAATTTATCAATATCATATAAAAACGAATTGAAACGGTGGATAGGTTCCATGTCAAACTTCTATACTAAGACTATTCGTGGCCCTTTAGCGCTTGATCATTCAGATGTTCTTATTGAAATTCCTTCTCTCATTGGACAGATCGATCCATTGAAGCATTGATAGTGATAAAAGGACTTGATGTATGTTAGACTTTCTGTTGACTAATACCTTTTTAAACCGTAAAAGATACCGATGCTATGGGAAAGTCAATTCTTCGGTCAAGGAAAAGAGAGAAGGAGATAATGGTGGATTTTTATGATTTATTAGCAACGTTAAAAGACGCTGGGTACTGGGCCCTCTTTTTCGTGTTGTGGTTAGGTTTTTTTGGTGCCCCATTCCCCAATGAAGTCATCGTGTTAACAAGCGGCTGGATCTCCAATCAATTCATGTTTAAACCCATCCCGACGTTTCTAGTGACACATTTAGGAATATTATGTAGTTTAAATACCTTATATGTGTTCGGACGATTGAAAAAGAAGCGAAAAAAACAAAAAACAACTATTCTGAATGAAGCCATTTCACTCGTTGAAAAACATGGGGCATTGGCTTTGTTTACGAGTTATTGGTTTCCAGGTCTTCGCCATATGGTGCCGTTTTTATTAGGACTCCAAAAAGTACCTTATCGGTTGTTTTTTCTGTATTCTTGGTTTGCCTCCCTTATTTGGTTAAGTGTTTATTTTTCGATCGGGTTCGTGTTTTCGGCTTCCTTCTTTGACATGAAAGAGTGGATGATCGAACATGCGTGGATTTCAGCTAGTGGCAGCGTGTTAATCCTCCTTATCTTTACTTCCATATTGTATAAAAGAAGAAAATCCACCGTGAAAGAAAACACTCTTTAATGTGAAAGAGTGTTTTTTATCAGATTCGGAAGAGTTTTTAATGAAATAAAATGAACGAACTTAGACAAGTGGGAAATTAATGAAAAGATTGATAACAATAAGCCGGCAAAACAGCATAGAGCAAAAACGACAAATCAGTGTCTTGCGCTGGCAAACTCTCTACACTCTTGGGCACAGTGTAAACAACTTTGACCGCAAGCCTGTGAAATTTTATCAGGATGTTTTATACAATGTTCTCCACATACCTGACATACTTCAGCACATAAACAAGCAAGTGATTTGGCAAAAATGCTTTTGCTTGCAATATATTTAGCCATTAGGGTACACATATTCGCACAATCAGATAGTAGCTTTAATTGTTCTTTTCTACATCCTTCCATTTTAAGTATTTCATTTCTTGTAAATTCACATGTTGCTTCACAGTTTTGAACCGTGTGCAATAATCGATGCTGCAGAAAGATGTTACCGTTTGGATAAGCCGTCATAGGATGAGTAACGTTCATCGGGTAAGGCATTTTATTTATTGGATACATTTTTTCCTGTTCCTCCTACTTTATGTTAATGAATCGAAACAAATAGGGCATTTCTAACTATTTATAAACATTTCATTAACTTCCCAAGATTCTACGATTAAATAAGCGGTATGTGGGTCCACACCTCTACCCATTAAATAGGCCATCGCAGCAACTTCTTGTAATGCATGCTTATATGAAGTATCCTCCGCCTCTTTTAAGCCATAATTAACAAAAGGGTCAATGATATTAAATACTTGCGGTTTCAAATGAGGGTATAAAGGTTGTTTGATTTGTTGCTCTGCCCACATCTCAGACTGTGGGTATTGCGGAAACTGGTTGACATGGTGCTTTCGATAATAAGACATGTGGTAAGGATCGTAAGGATTCATTTTTACGTCCCCTTTCTTGGGATTGATTCCATTCAGTAATATACTATGTTCCACAAATGCCCTGGGGACTGGTCATTTGCCTATATACCCAAGTCTACAGATGGATTCACGCACAAAAATGATTCGCTGTGGATAGGATGCGCTTAATCGGACAACTATTTTAAAGTTAAGTAGACGACAGATACGATGATAAAAAGAGGATCTACAGCCACAAGAGAACCTCGAACATTCATCCAGATTTAAAGAACAGATGATGTAATAAACCTTCAAAAATAAAGCCGAACACACATTATAAATGACTAATGTGTGTTCGGCTTTTATTTTCTTATTGAACTCGTTCTTAATCTAACTTATCTCTTCCACAAACAGCCTACATGATCAAATACTACTCTGAATCCGAACGAGTTGATCTTGCTGCAAATGGATAAATAGGATCTTTCAATTCAAACTGATAAGTATTTCCATCTACAATTCCTACAACTCTGTCATTATCATAGAGCTCGAGCATAAATTCTGCCATTTCTATAGCCGTATGAAACTTCGGTACCACACCATCGTATTGAAATTCGTCAACATCGAAAGAACGCTTGGCAAATTCCGTTTCAGTTGCAGCCGGTGCCAAAACTTTCACCTGCATTTTTGCCCCTTTTTCTTTCAGTTCATGTGCAAGACCCTCTGTAAATGCACTCACGTAAAATTTAGTAGCACAGTAGGTAATGGCATTTGCAATAATCGTATATCCTCCACCAGATGAAACATTGATAAGTTGCGTACCCTCGACATTTGAGTAGTCACGAACAAATAGAGATGACAAGATGGTTAATGCTTCAATATTTAAATGTAACATTGACTCTATCTTGTTTAAGTTCTGTTCAGCAACTAAATCAAAGTTACCAAAACCTGCATTGTTAATCCAACTTTCAATATTGAATTTTTCAAGGCTTTCGTAAAGTTTATAAACATTCTCAGAAACTGATAAATCTGATGTTCGAATGACAACATCTAAGTCTTTGTTAATCTGTTCGATTTCTGACTTTAATTCCTCTAGCTTGTCATTTCTTCTGGCAACAATTATTAAGTTTTTTCCACGAGTCGCGAAAGCAAGCGCAGTTTCATAACCAATACCTGAACTTGCGCCGGTAATAACAGTGTATTTCATGTAAATTCCTCCCGAGTTTTTGAATGTAACCATTGATTGAATCATTTGTAAAACCTATATGATTTTGAGTGTGATCTTTAAGTTTAATACTTAGGGCACGTTCTAAAACAAATCACAAAAATTGTGTAGTCGGACGAACGATAATTTCGTTCACATCAACATGGTCTGGCTGTTCGATCGCATAGGCGATTGCCTTTGCAATATCTTCACCTTGTAATGTTTGTACATCTTTATATCTTTCTTGGAAATTACGAAGAATATCCTTATCAGTGATCGTATGCGTCAATTCAGTTCCTACGGCTCCAGGGCAAATAATTGTCGTACGGATGTTTTGACCGGCTTTCATTTCTTGACGCAATCCTTCTGTGATGGCTCTTACAGCGAATTTAGTGCCACTATAAACAGAGCTTCCCGGTACTACACCATGTCCTGCTATAGAAGAAATATTTACTATATGCCCTGATTTTTGTTCTTCCATATACGGGAGAACAGCTCCAATGCCATAAAGCACTCCTTTAATATTTACGTCTACCATTCGATCCCACTCATCAACTTTTCTTTTGCTTAAAAATGATAATGGCATAACCCCTGCATTGTTGACTAGAATATCAATTTGACCAAATTGTTCAATGGTTTCTTTCGCTAGAGCTTCCATTTCATCAAAAGAAGTTACATCTGTTACTCGATAGGAAGCCTCGCCACCATTGTCAATAATTTCAGATCGTAACTGCTTTAGTCTGTCTTCTCGTCTTGCTGCTAGCATTACCCGAAATCCCCGCTTCGCTAATTCAAGGGCCGTTGCCTGACCAATACCACTACTTGCCCCTGTTATCATTGCTACTTTTTTTGTCATCTTGATCACTCCAATTATAATGTTTTTACAAATTGGACTTTTTATGATCATTTAGTCTAATTTGTCTCAAGGACAAATATAACACTCATTTTATTCATTGTAAACAAAAAAGGTGTTTTTAGTCTAATTTATGTATAATAGGTTCACACTAGTGTATGATATATTTAGTTATCTAAGGAGGAAGTTATATGCGTAAGATCGATAAAGAAGAGATGAGAAGAACGTATGCAAAAAAAATAATCAATGTGATTCGTATACAAGGGTTTAATTCCTTAAAAATACAAGATATGGCTGAGCATATGCAGATAAGCAAGGCAACGCTATATAACTATTTTTCTTCTAAAGAAGAGATCATTCATGAAGTTGCCCAGACCTACATTTCATTTTTTGAACAGGTTGACCAAACCATTTTAAATAGTGAACTAACTTATATAAATCGTTTTCAAAAGGCGTTTGAACAAGAAGTACTGACTTCCATATATATATCTAATTTATTTTTAGAAGAATTAAAAATAGGTTTTCCTGATTTATATGAAGGGATTATTTCAGCACAAAGAAAAATAAAGTCCGATATTCGAAAATTTTATAAGATGGGGATGGAGGAAGGAATTTTCCATTCGTTAAACCCTTACATTTTACTCATGCAGGATGAAGTTATATTGAGAAAATTACTCGATCCAACCTACTTAATAGAAGAAGGCATCACTATCAAGCAAGCGTTATTTGACTATTACCAGGCAAAAAAAGTACAGATAATAAAGCCTGATGCGCTACTTGCAATAAATGATGAACCAATGATAGAAAAAATTGAACAGCTTGCTCGCAAGCTTTCTCATTCATATTTATAATAACTCGTAAGGAAGGAAAGCTTATACTGTCCATGACACTTTCACTACATGCCAATGATCGAAAGAATCCCCTTGTATCACTCTAATCTTGATACAAGGGGATTCTTTCTATTTATCCATTAAAATTGAAAGCAGCTGCACCCTAAACGACTTAAATAACCGCTCACTTCCTGTAAAGCTACACCATCAAACAACTCGCTAAATAATCCACATAAAGCCACCGACCAGGCGGTTTTCTCCCCTATAAACAAAAAAGGCAACCAAGAAACACTTGGCTGCCTTTTAAATCAACTATTTTTTTATTTTCCCGCTTGCTGTTTCAGCACTTCTGCTATATCTGTTTGCTCCCAAGGAAGGTCCAGATCATTGCGGCCAAAATGACCATAAGCAGCTGTTTGTTTGTAGATTGGACGACGTAGGTCAAGCATTTTGATAATGCCTGCCGGACGTAGATCGAAATTGTTGCGAACAAGATCAATTAGTACGTCTTCTTCTACAGTACCTGTTCCAAATGTATCGATTGAAATCGATACTGGCTGTGCTACACCAATTGCATAAGCAAGTTGAACTTCACATTTATCAGCAAGACCTGCTGCAACAATGTTTTTCGCAACATAACGCGCAGCATATGCACCAGAACGGTCAACTTTCGTTGCGTCTTTACCAGAGAATGCACCACCGCCGTGACGAGCGTAACCGCCGTATGTATCAACGATGATTTTACGCCCTGTTAAGCCAGCATCGCCTTGTGGTCCACCAATTACAAAACGTCCTGTTGGGTTAATGAAGTATTTCGTGTTTTCGTCAATCAAGTTGGCTGGAACAACCGGCTTAATGACATGTTCTTTAATGTTGCGTTGGATTTGCTCTAGGCTTACTTCAGGATGGTGCTGTGTTGAAACAACGATTGTGTCAATGCGAACTGGTTGATTGTTGTTATCATATTCAACCGTCACTTGTGTTTTTCCATCTGGACGAAGGTAAGGAAGAATTTCTTCTTTACGTACTTCTGTTAGACGACGAGAAATTTTATGCGATAAAGAAATCGGTAATGGCATAAGCTCCGCTGTTTCGTTACATGCATAGCCGAACATTAGACCTTGGTCCCCCGCTCCGATTGATTCAATCTCAGCGTCAGACATTGAGCTTTCACGATCTTCTAGAGCACGGTCAACACCTGCTGCGATGTCTGCAGACTGCTCATCGATTGAGACAAGTACCGAACATGTTTCCGCATCAAAACCATATTTCGCACGCGTATAACCGATTCCTTTGATCGTTTCACGTACGATTTTTGGAATGTCTACATACGTAGAAGTTGAAATTTCTCCTGCTACGAGTACAAGACCCGTTGTCACGGATGTCTCACATGCTACACGAGCATTCGGATCATCCTTTAAAATAGCATCCAAAATAGAATCTGAAATCTGATCACAAATTTTGTCTGGGTGTCCTTCCGTAACAGACTCAGACGTAAACAAATGACGTTTTGTTGACATAGTGTCTCCTCCTTGTGAAGTATATATGTTGGACGGTACTCATTACCCTCAGATATCGATTGTTAACCTTTGTGTAGATCATCCAAGCAGTAGCGCTTATAAAAATAACCTTTCCCCATTTAGCATTAGCTAGAGGAAAGGTTTTAAATGTAGCGCCTTTCACTCTTATCGTTCAAGGACAAAGCCTTGCTACAGGTTAGCACCTTCGCTCTAAAGAGTTGGAACGCAAAAGCCATAAGCTTTTTTGTAGAGCAGGTTGCTGGGTTTCATAGGGCCTGTCCCTCCACCAGCTCGGGATAAGAGTATCCGTTCAAAAAACCATCATACATAAACAGGACTGCAATGTCAATCCACTTCAACGATTTTTTCATTAAAGTTGAAAGAAAAACGAATTATATGTATTAGCATAGACTATTAATCTAAATGTGTTATACTAATTACGAACAAAGGATGCATGACCATTTTTGTATAAAGGGTGGGGAAAAGACAATGAATATCATTCGAAAAACAAATAATCTACACGATTTACTAGCAAAGGACCAGGTCCACCGCAACCTTTCTGTACCAAAATTGGTTGAAAAGGTTTTAGAACGCAAAGAAGGAACATTAACTTCAACTGGTGCTATTAAAGCAGAAACAGGTACATATACAGGGCGTTCGCCTAAAGATAAGTTTACAGTAGATGAGCCGACTTCAAGAGAGCTAGTTGACTGGGGGAATGTCAATCAGCCTATCTCTGTAGAAATATTTGAAGAGCTCTATTCAAAAGTGATGAACCACTTGCAAGACCTAGAGGAACTATTTGTATTTGAAGGCTATGCTGGTGCTGATCAATCCTCAAGATTACCGATTCGCGTTGTAAATGAGCGTGCTTGGCACAATTTGTTCGCTCATCAGCTCTTTATTCGTCTAGCAGATGGCGAGCAATGGGATACTACAAATGAAAAACCGTTTACCATTTTATCCGCACCATCTTTTAAAGCAGATCCTAAAGTTGACGGTACAAGATCTGAAACATTTATTATTGTGTCATTTGAAAAACGTACGATTTTAATTGGTGGTACAGAATATGCAGGAGAAATGAAGAAATCCATTTTCTCTATAATGAACTACTTATTACCGCAAAAAGAAATTTTACCAATGCACTGTTCAGCAAACATTGGACAAGAAGGCGATGTTGCCCTTTTCTTCGGTCTTTCCGGCACTGGAAAGACAACGCTTTCAGCAGATGCTGACCGACGTCTTATTGGAGATGATGAGCATGGATGGTCTGATAATGGTATCTTCAACATTGAAGGCGGCTGCTATGCAAAATGTATCCAACTTACTCAAGAAAAAGAGCCACAAATTTTTGATGCCATCCGCTTTGGATCTGTGCTAGAAAATGTTGTTCTTGATCCTGAAACTAAAGTTGCAGATTATAATGATTCATCTCTAACTGAAAATACACGTGCGGCGTATCCACTACAGGCAATGACAAATATTGTTGAACCAAGTTTGGCTGGGCATCCGAACACGATTTTATTTTTAACAGCTGATGCGTTCGGCGTATTGCCTCCGATCTCAAAGTTGACAAAAGAGCAAGCAATGTACCACTTTTTAAGTGGCTACACATCAAAACTTGCAGGTACGGAACGTGGGATTACAGAGCCAGAGGCAACATTCTCCACTTGCTTTGGCTCACCTTTCTTACCACTTCGTCCAACAGTGTACGCTGAAATGCTTGGGCGTAAAATGGAAGAGCACGATGTTCAAGTTTTCCTTGTCAATACAGGCTGGACAGGTGGAGCGTATGGCACAGGCTCACGTATGAAATTATCATACACACGAGCAATGATTCGTGCGGCACTTCAAGGCGAGCTAACGAACACAGAAACGACGAAAAATGGTCTATTTGGGCTTGAAACACCTCTACATGTACCAGGTGTACCTGACGACGTGCTTGTGCCTCGTTTTGCTTGGTCAAACGAGCAAGCATATGAGAAAAAAGCATTAGAGCTTGCTAATCAATTTAAAGAAAACTTTAAAAAATTCTCGAATGTTGATGAGAAAATTGTAAAATTAGGTGGACCTTTAGTCTAGGTTTTATTAGTAATAAAATGAGTGCCCAGTTCAACTTGGGCACTCATTTTTTAATTACTAGACTGTAAAGATATAAGTTCATAGGAAATGATTGTGCTGTTATCTCTCCACTCTACACGATAGATCTCAGCTGTCCCGCTCAGTTCTCCTTGTATCGTTCGTTTTACTTCTAATGGGACGTGCATTGGATACAAGCGATAGCCTTCTTTTATTAGTTGAAAAAAGTTTTCTTGTTGTCGATGTTCTTTCCCTTTTGTCACGATCATGGTGTTCAATTCTAAAGGCATTCCCATACATTTCACTCCTTACGGCTCATTCTTCTCGCTGACGTTTCATCCACTGACAAAGATCTCTAACCACTTGGCGATTAGTGTCAGGTGGAAATACATGATTAAAATCGTCAAAAAACCACGTTTCATATTTTTTGTCTAATTGTTTTAATCGTTCTTTTAATCGGTATGCGTGTTCAATTGAAACATTCACGTCTTTTACCCCATGGATAATTAAAACGGGTGCATTTACTTTTTGTAATTCATAAAGAGGCGTTCGATAGCGATAAGCTTCTGGGTGTTTCATTGGTGAACCACCAATCACTCGTTTCATCATGCGTCGCAGATCTTTGCGCTCTTCATACGTTAACACTATATCAGAGACACCGCCCCATGTCGTGATCGATGCAATCGTTGGATACTCAACAGCCACTTGAAGGGCCATCACACCACCTCGCGAAAAGCCAAACACATGAATGCGTTCCGCAATGACGAGAGGATGATTTTTTAGCACTTCAACACCCGAAAAAGCATCCTTTCGATCTTCTCCAGCAAAATCTTCATTCCCCTCTCCCCCACGATTTCCACGGTAGTACGGAGCGAAAACGATAAACCCTTGTGCAGCAAATTGGGCAATACGGGAAGAGCGAACCATCCCCACACTCTTAATCCCCCCTCTTAAATAGAGGAAACCGTCCATTGCTTCTGTGCCAATAGGTTCGGCTAACAATCCCTTCACTTTTAAGCCGCCAGACCATAATGTTAGTATAAATAATTCTACAGCAGGGTGTGGTGATGGAAAAGGAATACGCTGAATAATTTCACCATCTTTCATCGTTAAACCTCTCTTTCTTTCAAATGCTTTTCCCAAAAAAGATGCGCATGAACAACAACATCATCTTTCATAATAAAACTAAATTGATCTTCATTTCGGTGAACTAATAGATCTTCCTCTAGAAGATGTGGTCCATTCGTTTCAAAATAATGATCTTGTTCGATAAAATGAGTTACTTCAGTGAAAAAAATAGATTTTATAATCGAAGGATTTCCTTCCACCTTGTACTGCCCAATATAATAAAGATCGCTTATCTCTGCACCGACTTCCTCTCTTACTTCTCGACGTGCAGCTTGTTCGACCGTTTCACCTTGTTCAACTTTCCCCCCAGGAAACTCTAACCCTCTTTTTTTATGCTTCGTCATCACCCATTTGTTTTCATATCGTGTCATGATCCAGACATGTTTTGGGCTTTCAGAAAAAGGCTGATCATCAAATGATAGCTCTACTTTTTTATTAAAAAAATCCTTAAATATGTACATTTTTCACCTCCTTATTTGAAGGAAATAAAACTACTTATTTTTTTTACCGTTTTTTAAGAAGCGATTAAAGGATGACGATAATTTGTCGATGATTTTACATTTCAGCAAGATGGTTCTTACTATATTTTAACCCTGAATGCCTCAAGAGAAAAGTCTGGACGAATTCACGACCCGGGAAGTTTTCAAAAAACACTCTTCTTGGAGGTTTTGAGTACCAAATGATCATCGCTTTTCTAAGAGTGAAATCGTACGTTGGGAAAAGCCAAACGGATCTAAAAATGAGTATGAAATTTCAACTTGTGGCAATTCTAGTGAGAGGAAAACGCTTTAAATAACAAAAAGTGATACTGTAGAAAAAAACACTTTACAATTAACAACAATCAGGAGTAGAATATGTTTGTGAAACATTTCACAATAATATATTTTAAAAATTGTAGTGATGCACAAAAAATTTTATTTATTTGTTTACTTATTTGTGAACTATTTCACAATATTTATACACTTACTCAAACTAAGGAGGAATTGATATGATTCAAAGAAACGTCAATCGTGTAGTACTTATTGGGGCAGGATCTGTAGGGAGCAGTTATGCATTCGCGTTACTTAATCAATCGATTACAGAAGAATTAGTCATTATCGATCTAAATGAAAATAAAGCGATGGGTGATGCCATGGATTTGAATCATGGTAAAGTGTTTGCACCTAATCCAACGAAAACATGGTATGGAAATTTTGATGATTGTAAAGATGCCGCTATCGTGTGTATTTGCGCGGGCGCGAACCAAAAACCAGGTGAAACTCGCTTAGATCTTGTCGAGAAGAATTTAAAGATTTTCAAGTCGCTTGTTGATCAGGTTATGGCCAGTGGCTTTGATGGGATGTTCTTAGTTGCAACTAACCCTGTGGATATTTTGACTTATGCTACATGGAAATATAGTGGTCTACCGACAGAACGAGTAATTGGTAGTGGTACGATTCTTGATTCTGGTCGTTTTCGCTTTTTGCTCGGCGAGTACTTTGATGTATCCCCAGCTAACGTTCATGCACATATTATTGGTGAACATGGTGATACAGAGCTACCGGTTTGGAGTCAAGCTGATATAGGTGGAGTGCCCGTTACTGAATTAATCGAAAGAAATTCAGCTTATCAGATGAAAGATTTAGATGAGCTCTTTGTGAACGTTCGCGATGCAGCTTACCATATTATCGAGAAAAAAGGAGCAACTTATTATGGGATTGCCATGGGGCTCGCTCGAATAACAAAAGCCATTTTAAATAATGAAAATAGCATCCTAACTGTAAGCACGTACCTTGACGGACAGTACGAAGAAGAAAATGTTTATATAGGCGTTCCCGCTATTGTGAATCGAAACGGAATCAGGGAAGTTATAGAATTAACGCTCAATGAGCATGAACAAAAACAGTTTAAACACAGTGCCAAGGTATTAAAAGATGTTTTGGCTCCTCACTTTAAAGAATAATAAGAAGAATTCTTGCATGCTACTTTTAGAATGGAGAGACTATTTATGTGGTTACAACAATATGACCCGTTCGGTAATGAAATTTTAAGTGCACTAGTTGCTGTTCTTCCGATCGTATTTTTCTTTTTAGCTTTAACAATGTTTAAAATGAAGGGCATTCTCGCCGCTCTTCTTACCCTTTGTTTTAGCTTTCTTGTATCTGTCCTGTTTTTCGATATGCCGTTTGCCAAAGCTTTTTCTGCCTCAGTCCTTGGAATATTTAATGGCTTATGGCCAATTGGATATATCGTAATTATGGCGGTGTGGCTTTACAAAATTGCCGTTAAAACAGGTAAATTCACCGTTATACGTGCCAGTATAGCAGGTATATCTCCCGATCAACGACTACAGCTTTTACTCATTGGCTTTTGCTTTAACGCCTTTTTAGAAGGGGCAGCTGGGTTTGGTGTTCCGATTGCGATTTGTGCGGCATTACTTGTAGAGCTTGGCTTCCGTCCGTTGAAGGCAGCGGCACTATGTTTAATTGCGAATGCTTCTTCTGGAGCATTCGGTGCGATTGGGATACCGGTCATTGTGGGGGCACAGATGGGGAATATAGAAGCGATTGAACTATCACGGACACTTGCATTTACGCTTCCAATGATTTCTTTCACGATACCATTTCTGTTGATCTTTATTCTTGATGGACTTAAAGGAATTAAGGAAACCTTACCAGCATTGTTCCTTGTTAGTGGGATATACACAGGTGTCCAACTATTCACCATCCTTGTCCTAGGACCAGAGCTTGCAAATATATTAGCAGCGTTAGCTAGCTTAGCGGGACTTGCCTTGTTCTTACGGAAATGGCAACCTAAAAACACTTACCGAGAAAATAGCTCTCCTGAAGGATCAGAAACAAAAAAATATAGCTTGAAAGAGATTGTGAAAGCATGGTCTCCGTTTTATATTTTAACGGCTGTGGTTACAGTTTGGAGTTTACCTGCATTTAAAGCACTTTTTGATGAAGGTGGCCTTTTATTTAAAACAACCATCTTAGTAAAAGCGCCATTTTTACATCAGCAAGTTTTAAAAGCACCTCCTATTGCACCGGCAGAAACAGCTCTTGATGCGATTTTAAAATTAGATTTTGTTTCTGCTACTGGAACAGCTATTCTAATTGCTGTCATGCTGACAGGAATGTTTAGCTCGACCATTACATTAAAACAAGGTCTTAATTCTTTAAGAGAAACAACAAAGGAATTATGGATACCTGTTATGACCATCAGCTTTGTTATGGGTTTTGCAAGTATAGCTAATCTTGCCGGACTTAGTTCTACTATAGGACTTGCATTGGCGAAAACGGGTGATTTATTTCCTCTCGTCAGTCCTATTCTCGGCTGGCTTGGTGTCTTCATTACTGGCTCAGTCGTTAGTAACAACGCATTATTTGGTCACTTACAAGTCGTGACAGGGACGCAGATCGGGACGAACTCAACGATACTACTTGCAGCTAACACAGCAGGCGGGGTCATGGCAAAAATAATTTCTCCCCAATCGATTGCAATAGCAACAGCTGCTGTTAAAGCGACGGGTCAAGAATCTACCCTCTTTAAAATGACTTTAAAATATAGTGTCGTCTTATTAGCTATCATTTGCCTTTGGACATTCCTGCTATCAAAATTATTGCTATAAACTGTAACCAACCTAACAGAACGCTTGCTGTTAAAATGGCTTATTAACAATTAACGTGATCTTATTATATTACAAACAAATCATCCTCAATCCTTAACCGGATTGAGGATGTTATTCGTTTTAAGTTTCGTTTTGTTCTTCTTGAGATTGATCCCCGTCAACCGATAAGTATGGGTGTTCTTTCGTAGAATCAATAATCCCCATCGTATCAATATGCTTAACCGCTTCTTCATCGCCTATTTCTTGAATAAATGCGTAGACTTGATTTAACAATGTATCGCTTTGGTGATTGGGTTCATCATCATGGTACTGCACATAAGGAACATGTGCGCGTAAAAAACCATCCCAGCCAACTTCTTCAGCTGCATCAAACAAATACCGCAGCTGGGTGATTTCATCATCAGTCGCATGTACGACAAATTCATAAGGTGAATCCGTTCTGCTTCTCAAAATTTCGCCTCTAGCTACTGAAATGTAGTACGTGTTCTTTTCTTCTCCCACATTCCTACCTCCTTTTTTAAAGTATGTCCATTGATCTGCACATCAAAGCATATTTAATGATTAAATACGTTTCATTAGGGTATAGTTAGTTTAAATAAATTTTGATCTACATAACATGTCGCGAAAGGGATGAGATTGTTGAAACTCATTGATGAAATTTTTGAAATGTATCGAGGGAAAATACGAGGAACACAAGAAGATTTCGACATCATTGCGTTCACTATTTTGGAGCAGCTTGATCGTAAACAGCTTCTTTCGATGGTACAAGACATGTCTGATGACGAACTCGCCTATTTTATACGATCGTACATCGTTGAGTCACTCGAGGGAAAAATGAATAAAGTGACAAATGTTCAACAAGAAGGCTACTCAACCTATCACTGAGTCAAGCAAAAAAAATCTAGACCAACACTTTATGACAATAGACATTAATGCTAAAAAAGGACAAAGACGCTGATGCGTACTTGTCCTTTTTTAAGCTTGAAGATCAATCGTTATACCCTTTATGTGGGTCTGGAGCTGGAAGAAGCAGGAGAGACGCTTGTGACACACTTTCCAACATGGATAGCGCTCCAGCAGCCTGCTGAGATAATGCGCTATTCATAATACTTACTGTTTGTTGAAGTTGAGCTACTTGTTTTTCCATCATTGTTGATAATTAAACTTATATCTCTTATTTTTCCGATTATAACAAATGAAAAAAATTGAGATGGAGTTTTTCATTTAAGGGAGTTGAGTGATGGACTTGATGGACGGGAACTCATTCTAGTCCATTTTCGACGTATGAAATTTATTTCGATCCACGATGAACTTAATTTGATCCATCAAAAATTTATTCGACCCAAAATACAATTCACATAAAATAACAGACCTACAAGGTAGGCCTGTTAACGAGTAAATTATTTACCTAAGAATGAACGAAGCATCCAAGCATGTTTCTCTAAGCCTTGGTGTATAGAAATAAGCATATCTCCTGTCATTTCATCATTGATTTTGTCTGCGAAGTCCATTCCTTTTTTCAATTCTTTCATTAGCGTTTGGAAATCATTATAAATAGTTTCAACCATCTGATCAGCTGATTCTTTACCAGTTGCTTCCCCGACCAGCGATAATACCAGTGATTCTTTAAGCGTCGCTACAGGTTCTTCTCCAAGAGCAAGTAAGCGTTCTGCGAGCTCATCAATGTGAACGCTCGCTTCATTGTATAGTTCTTCAAATTTTTCATGTAATGTAAAGAATTGATAACCCTTTACAAACCAGTGATAATTATGTAATTTTGTATACAGGACAGTCCAACTTGCAATTTGTTGGTTAACGTTTTTAACTAAATTTTCTTTAGACATGTGTCATCCTCCTAGTGGTTTATCGTATGAATGTTGTTCGCTAAATATTGCTGTAATTAAACAACTTTAGCTTCTCCCAAAAAAGAATAGCTATCCTAAATCATAGAGGAACAAAATCTATCTATTCAATGGTATCATAAAGTTCAAGGAGGAGTATACCTATGTCATTTACGACTGTTATGATCGTTTCAATGATCATTATCATCATTGTTATCGGTAGTACTATCATCACGACGAACTCTGCTTATAAATATGAGCACAAAGTGGATCCAATACCTAAAGCCAAGGAAGACCTTCCACAAGATAAGAATCAAACCGAGTAATTAACTAGGGGTGTTTTCATTGAAACAAGTGATATTGCTAATTATCCGTTTTTATCAAAAGATTATATCGCCATTAACCCCTCCAAGTTGCCGCTTTTATCCGACTTGTTCTCATTATGGATTAGAAGCGATTCAAAAGCATGGTGCCTTTCGAGGTGGATTTTTGACCATCAGACGAGTATTAAAATGTCATCCCTTCCATCCAGGTGGAGTCGATATAGTGCCAGAAAATTGGCCATCAAGAGAAAAAAATTCTTGATGGTTTTTTCTTGCATTATTTTAAAATTCATAGTATATTATGCCGTGTTGTTTTATAAATCGTAATTATTACTATTTAACATTTTAGAAGAGGTGATCTGATTGAAAAAAACAGTTTACGCAATGCTACTCGCATCATTTGTCTGGGTACTTACAGCGTGTAATACGGATAATCCATCAGTAGAAAAGGACAGTGATTCATTAGAAGTCTATACGACAGTTTATCCGCTTCAAGACTTTGCTGAAAAAATTGGTCGTGAATATGTAAATGTGGAAACGATTTATCCTCCAGGTGCTGATGAACATACGTTTGAACCCTCTCAACAAGACATGATCAAACTAGCTGAAGCAGATTTATTTTTCTATATTGGTCTTGGACTAGAGGGTTTTGTTGACAGGGCAATAGACGTTTTGGAGAGTCAGGATCTAGTAATGAAAGCGGCTGCTGATTCCATCACTGATGGGCAGCTAGAAGGAAACAATGATGATGACGAGGAAGAGGACAGTGAGAGTGGGCATGAAGGACATGACCATGGGGATGTAGATCCCCATGTTTGGCTTGATCCCGTCCTATCACAATCGTTAGCCTTATCAATCAAAAATTCATTGATTGAAGCCATGCCAAACCAAGAAGCTTATTTTACAGAAAACTATGAAGAACTTGTTGCCCAACTAGATGAGCTCGATCATGAATTCAAAAATCTTGCAGAAGAAGCGCAAGTCAACCAACTATTTGTTTCTCACGCAGCTTATAGCTATTGGGAAAGTCGTTATGGCTTTGAGCAATTAGCCATTGCAGGAATATCTACTTCAGAAGAACCTTCTCAACGTGAGTTAACATCACTCATTAAAATCGCAAAAGACAATAACATCAAACATATCCTTTTTGAACAAAACGTTTCTTCAAATTTAACAGAAGTTATCCAAAAAGAAATTGGTGCAGATGCACTTGAATTGCATAATTTATCTGTTTTAACTCCAGAAGATATTGACAATAATAACGATTATTTTTCTCTAATGGAACAAAATATTGAAACACTGAAAACTGCTTTGCAAGTGAATGAGCTGCATTAATGGATGGTTTTCAAAAAAACAACCAAAGTGAGTTACTATTCTCATTTTGGTTGTTTTGTTATAAATGGTCCTCTTATCTATTTATTTGTATATTATTTCGTGGTGAATTCTCACTTGCTTCAACCGTTCCCTATTTAACTCTACGCCAATTCCTACTCCTTTAAACGGAAAGATTGTGCCGTCTTTAACGATGATATCTGTACTTGTTATATCCTCTTCCCAGTAGCGTGATGAAGAGGATATGTCTCCAGGAATTGAAAACCCCGGGAGTGTCGCAAGTGCCACGTTATGCGCGCGCGATACACCAAACTCCAGCATGCCACCGCACCACACTTGAATCCCATGCTCCTGACACAAATTATGAATACGAATAGCTTCCGTCAGTCCACCTACACGACCGATTTTGATATTGATCATCTTGCAACTGTTTAACAGAATGGCACTCTTGGCTGCATGCAATGAAGTGATGCTTTCATCTAAACAAATGGGAGTCTTCATTTTTTTTTGAAGTGCGGCGTGATCCACCAGATCGTCTTGACTGAGTGGTTGCTCAATCATTTGTAACCCAAGGTCATCAAGCTTTAGCAAAAGTTCTTCATTTTGAGTATAAGACGAATTGGCATCAGCTAAAATGTCCATATCTGGATATGATTCTTGAATAACCCGAATCCATTTCTCATCTTTTCCAGGACCAATTTTTATTTTGACTCGATTGTATCCGTCTTGCCTTGCTCGTTCAATTTGTTGGAGCATTTCTCTTATGGAATGTGCACCAATTACAACACCAGCCAACACGTTCTCACGCGTCCCCCCAATTAATTTGTGTAGAGGTTGTCCAAGCAATTTTGCATACAAATCCCAAACAGCCATATCAATTGAAGCTTTAGCCATTGGGTTTTTTCTCACTGTTTTCATCCTATCAAACAGTTCCTCAGGGTGTTCAAAGGACCGATTTAAAACGAGCGGAGCAAGTACGTCTTTAATGATATGAAAGCATGTCTCCACCGTTTCCTCCGTATACCATGGGGTTGAGAAAGCGACTGCTTCACCTAACCCTGTTGCTCTTGTTTCATCGTGAATTTCTACAATGATTCCACGACGATTCGTTACTTTTCCTAAACTCGTGACAAATGGTGTTTTCAGCTTCATTTCGATAATATGTAAATCGATTTTAGTGATCTTCATACTGCTCAGCCACCTTTTGTTTTAACTCACGTCTCAATAATTTATTTGATGCATTGCGAGGTAGTTGTTCGATGAAATAAACACATACAGGCACTTTATAGCTTGCCAATTGTTCTTTGCAATATGCAATCAAATCGTTTTCAGCTAACGTCTCACCCGCTTGTTGGACAGCGAATGCAACAGGGACTTCCCCCCATTGGTCATCCTTTTTCCCGACAACGGCTGCTTCTAAAATCGCATGATGAGAAGTAAGAACCGATTCAATTTCAGCTGGATAAATATTTTCCCCTCCAGAAATAATTAAATCCGAACGTCTATCTAACACATATAAAAAGCCTTCTTCATCTAAATAACCGATGTCTCCAGTATAAAACCATCCATTTTTAAAAGCGTCACGGTTTGCCTCTCTTCGATTAATATAGCCACACGTCACGTTTGGTCCCTGTACAACAATTTCTCCGCTTATATTGGACTCACAACGTTCATGGTGAGAATTTAAGATTTGAATATCATTCATAAAAAGTGGTTTGCCTGATGAACCAATTTTTCTCCCGCTATCTTCTGGTGCAAGTGTAGCAAATTGGGAGGAAGTTTCCGTCATGCCATACGTTTGAAATACGGGAATTCCCGCCTCAAAACATTCTTCTACAACATGAGATGCAGCCGGTCCACCGCCTAAAAGCATGCAGCGAAAACGTTCATGATAACAAGCATCACCACGAATGTTTAGTAAGCGCGTTAACATTGTCGAAACGACCGAAATCATGGTTGCTCTGCCTTCTACAAGATCCTGATGCACGACTTCTTCATCAAACTTTTCATATAAACGCACGCCATTCCCATAAATCACACTTCTCATTAAAATCGAATACCCACTAATATGAAATAAAGGAACGGCACATAGCCACGTATCCTCCACATTTAACCCCACATTTAATGCTGAACCAACCGCACTTGCAAAATGATTTTCATAGGATTGCAGAACACCTTTAGGCTGACCAGTTGTGCCTGATGTGTACATGATCGAACAAACGTCGCGTTCATGTTCAATGAGAGGTTCATTGGATGAATCAAGTTGCTCGACTTGAGCGATACTTAATACACTCAATTTATCCTCAAATTCTCGAATCACTTCTTCAAACTGGTCATCCACAATCAACAACTGTGCGCTGCTGTCTTTTAATTGAAATTCCCATTCATTTGATCGTAAGCGGGGATTGAGCATAACAGCAGATAACCCTAGCTGTTGCAAAGCATGGATGAGCACAATACCTTTTGCTGTGTTACGAATTAACAACGCGACTGGCTCATTTGTCAGAGAGAGTGATTGTATCTTTTTCGCTATTAAAGTTGTAGTCTCAAGCAACTCAGAGAATGTCCATGTAGACTCTTGAAAAGTTATAGCCATTCGATTTGGTGTGAGCGATGCTCGTTTAGATAGCCAGTGACTCATTGGATTCAATTTATTCACTCCCCCAGAATCAGATTTAGGAAATTCATTTCATTTTCTAAAAGATAAAAAAGAGCCCGTGAGTTCCCCCCACAGGCTTGTTAACGTTTGTATTAAGGAAAACGTGGGAATTGACCAAAGTCTGGTTTACGTTTTTCTTTAAATGAGTCGCGACCTTCTTTTGCTTCATCTGTTGTGTAATAAAGAAGTGTTGCATCACCAGCAAACTGCTGAAGACCAGCAAGACCGTCTGTATCAGCATTCATTGCTGCTTTGATAAAGCGAAGTGCAGTCGGGCTCTTCTCAAGCATTTCCTCACACCACTTAACGGTTTCATCTTCAAGTTCAGCTAAAGGAACAACAGTATTTACAAGTCCCATATCAAGCGCTTCCTGTGCATCGTATTGACGGCATAGGAACCAAATTTCTCTTGCTTTCTTGTGTCCGATAATACGTGCTAAATAACCAGATCCATAACCAGCATCAAATGAACCAACATTTGGCCCAGTTTGACCGAAAATCGCGTTGTCAGCAGCAATCGTCAAATCACATACAACGTGAAGAACGTGACCGCCACCAATTGCGTAACCTGATACCATTGCAATAACCGGTTTTGGAATCACGCGAATTAAACGCTGAAGATCCAACACATTCAGGCGAGGAATTTCGTCTTCTCCAACATATCCACCGTGTCCGCGAACACTTTGGTCTCCACCTGAACAAAATGCTTTTTCACCCACTCCAGCAAGCACGATGACACCAATGCTTGAATCGTCACGTGCAAAAGCAAATGCGTTAATCAATTCCATCACGGTCTTCGGACGAAATGCGTTGCGCACTTCGGGACGGTTAATGGAGATTTTTGCAATTCCATTATACGTTTCATATAAAATATCTTCATAGTTTCGTTCCTGTACCCACTCTCGAGTCATGAAAGAAACCCCCTTTTATGTATTTGGCTATTAACCTTCAAATAAAAACTCCATTAACATTGTACCAAACTTTTGCTGTTGTTCCACATGAATTGCATGCCCAGCACTTGGAATGACGACTTTTTTCGCAAAAGGAATTCTTTTTTTCATTTCGTCAGCTATGTTACGAAATTTGAGGTCTTCTTCTCCAACGACCAACAGCGTTTCACAATGTAAATCAATTAAGAAATCCCACCAAGATGGTTGTTTTCCAGTTCCAATTCTACGCAAACTTGTGGCAAGTCCTACTGGATCATTTTGTAGTCGTTGGTTTCTGATTTTTCCCTGGATTGCAGAAGACATACGTTTCTGCGTTGCAAAAAGAGGGATACTCTCCCATTTATCAACGAATGCTTCAATCCCTTCACACTCGATAAATTGTGCAAGATCTTCATCACTTTTACGCCTTTGCTCACGCTCATCTTCTTGTTTAATTCCTGGTGAAGCACTTTCAAGAACAAGTTTGCTCACTCGTTCAGGATACATGAAACTAAATGACAAGGCCACGCGTCCCCCCATAGAATAGCCAACAACATGACTTTTATCCACATCTAGCTTATCTAAAATTTTATCTAAATCCCTGCATGTTTCTTCGATATAAAAACGCGTAGGATCTTCTGTCATTTCTGTTTTCCCATGTCCAGGTAAATCAACCGCAATACATTGACCTCGTTTAGCTAACAGGTCTATCGTTTCATGCCAAGTCGTCGTGTCCCCGGTAAAGCCGTGCAGAAACAAGATTGGCTGCCCACTACCTTTCACCTCTACATAATAATGTGCCCCACGAATGGATTTGATCATCCTCTTTGCTCCACAATTTTTTCAACCGTTTCACGAACCTTATCCCACAACTGACGATGCGCTTGGACATTGTCTTGGCGATTTGTCATCACTTCTGCGATCGTAACTCCGCTAGTTGAAGAGAGCGCTTGAATTTCTCTGCCAACATGGTTAGTCAATTGAATCTGTTTATATGGCATTTCATATAAAGCTGCAGCATGCTTAAAATCAAGGGTAGGTGGTGTACCAAAAAGTGTTTCAAAATGTCTCGGCTGTGAACCTTGTGGAAGATAAGAAAAAATCCCTCCACCATTATTATTGAGGATAATGATATTTAAATGATTCGGGTGTTGCTTTGTAACGAGCAACCCATTTAGATCATGAAACATCGACAAATCACCAATTAATAAATAAACAGGTTCAGTCGTTACTGATGAAATACCTAATGCAGTTGACACAACTCCATCAATCCCATTCACACCTCGATTGGCCCATACCGTCAATGGATTTGATGAGCGTGTCCAAAACGTATCTACATCACGAATCGGCATACTATTCCCGACAACCACATGACTATTAGGAGGAAACGTGTTCAAAATCCGTCCAACAGCCGTTCCTTCATCGTGTATTTGTTCTGTATGCAGAGCTATTTGGTCAACAGTTGCTTCATTAATTTGTTGCCAAAAAGTCAACCATTTTCTATTTGATTTTTCTTCTAAATAAGGAAGCATCGATTCAATCAACACGTGTTCATTACAATCAATATAATCTGTCATGTTTGAGTTCGGGTCACGCCATTCCGTTCCTTGGTCGATGAGCCACTGATCGCTTGACTTTAGTGATGAAAGAAACTGCATCAAAGTCTTTGAAACAGGTGCCCCGCCAAACCGAATCACAAGCTCTGGCTGAACTGCTTGGCGTACTTTATCGCTTTTTAAAAAGGCATCATAGCCTTCAATCAACACTCGTTCTTGAGCAAGTTCTTTACGTAAATGACTTAATGGGTCAGTAAGAACAGGGAAACCTGTCTTATTCGCCAAACGAATAATCGCTTCTGATGCTTCATTTGACGCCATAGGTCCAACGACGATTAACCCCTCGTCAACTTGATTTACACGATTGGTTAACGCTTGAATATCATCTTCCCTTAGTATCTTAGTCCCTGTATAAACCCTAATAGGTTTTGTGCTATAAGCAGTGTGTTGATCTAACAACGGCACAAGCGGTTCACGGAATGGAAAATTCAGATGAACCGGTCCACATGGTGATTCCATCGATTTTGCGATCGCGCGTGCTGCTGTTCTTGTTACATGCTGAAGAACTCCCTTCGTATCCTCAGGAAGTGTCATGTCCGCGAACCATTTCACATGATTACCAAATAAATGAATTTGATCAATCGCTTGTGGAGCTCCCACACTACGAAGCTCGTGTGGTCGATCAGCCGTCAAAACGATCAGCGGTACACGTGCATAACGCGCTTCTACAATTGCTGGAAAATAATTTGCAGCTGCCGTTCCAGAAGTACAAACGAGCACAACAGGGTCTCCAATTTTTTTTGCCATCCCTAGTGCATAAAAAGCCGCTGACCGCTCATCCACATTAATGTGACAATCGATTAGAGGGTGGTCTTGTAGTAAATAAGCGAGAGGAGTAGACCTTGAACCAGGACTAATCACAGCCTTGGTCACCCCTCCATCAATCAATTGCTGTATAAATGTTCCCACAAATGTGGTCAAAGATTGCTGATGGTTCATTGCATTGTTCCTCCTACTGCACGTAGCATCGGACGGAATTTAATCAACGTTTCCTGATACTCCTTTTCAGCATTTGAATCGCTCACAATACCACACCCTGCATATAAATAAGCATGTTGATCATGAAGCAAACCAGAGCGAATAGCCACGGCAAATTCACCATTTCCCTGTGCATCCATCCACCCTACTGGCGCTGCATAAAAGCCACGATTCATCCGCTCTTCCTCTCGAATAACATTCATCGCGAGCTTTGTTGGTGTACCACCGAGTGCTGGCGTTGGATGTAAGCTCTCAACAAAATCGTTAATGGACATTCCCTTTTCCGCAATTCCTTTAACAGGTGTGTACAAATGTTGAATATCTCGTGTTTTCATTAATATAGGTTCAGCTGGAACGTGAACCTCTTCACATAAAACGGTGAGATTTTGTGAAATCATTTTTACAACTAAATCATGCTCATGTAGGTTTTTTTTATCATTAAGTAGTATTTTACCTAACTGTTGATCGTTTGTAATCGTTTCGCCCCGACCAATCGAACCAGCAAGACATGTTGATAAAATCGATTCATTTGATTTTTTTACTAACCGTTCAGGAGTTGCCCCAATAAAACAGCTATCCAACACTTCAAGTGAAAAAATAAAGCTATCTTTTTGGTCATCACGTAATCGCTCAAGCACCGTGTCTGAACGCTTCTTTCCATCAAAATCTACTTTAATTTTGCGAGCTAGGACAACCTTTTCCATCTCACCCTTTTTCAATCGATCAACAACTGACGTCAACGTGTTTTTCCACTTAATCGGTTCAATCTCAGTTGTTAGAGTCACTTTAACATCTTTCATTTCTAGATCAATCGAGGTGACTAGCTCATCTTTCTTTGATTGCATACGGTCCCAGATTTTTTTGGACTGATCGTCTTTTGAACAAACGATGTTCATTGTCAAAAAGCTGTTCCCCTCTTGATCATTTGTCAGCATAAACGATGGCAAATGAAAGTAACCATTTGAAAAGTTAGTCCACTCAAGCTCTGCTTCTTGTCTAGGGTCAAATGAATACCCGCCCATGACAAGAGGGCCTGTCCCTAATTTATGATCACCAACATAGACAGCAGACTCCAAAAATCGAGTCCATTGATTCTTTATCGCTTTAAAACGATTATCTTGTTGATTTGATGTGAAAGTTTGGGCATTGCCAATACCAACAAGAGCAAAATCACCATTCCGGTCCTGCCAAAAAGAGCGTTCGCCTTGATACAGCTGATACCCCGCCTCATAAAATTGAAGGGGGTCCATCGCCTCAATTGGTGTTACCATGCTAAATAGTACTTCCCTCTTGGATTGATGGGCTTTCTTAAATGCTTGTTCAAATGCCGTATATCCATGAGATTTTTGTAAAATTCTCACCCTGTTTCCCCCCAGAAATCACTGTTACGATCAAGTTTTCACTTCTTTAAAGATACACCTGTTTTTACAGTAATGTCAATGAATCATCACTTCTAAATCCTTATTGAAAACCGCTCAGCATAAATCATTTCTCATTTACTTAAAACAGCTATGTTCAAACCTTTTCAAAAAAAGATATAATAATGATAGAATTCCATGTCGAATTGGGTAAATTACCATTGACAGTACAAGCGGAATTTTCTACACTAACGATTGGGCTAAAATGCCACAAATCGTTAACACATTTAATTTAAGGAGAGAACGACATGAATACACGGCCAGATAGTGATAAAGGCTGGAGAATCTGGTGGAATCTAACACGTCCTCATACTCTTACAGCTGCGTTCGTACCTGTTCTTCTGGGAACAGTTTTAGCACTTGAATATACACAATTTCATTGGCTACTTTTTCTCGCCATGCTTCTTGCAAGTATGTTAATCCAAGCAGCCACCAACATGATCAATGAATACTATGACTTTACTCGCGGACTGGATAATGAACAATCCGTAGGAATTGGTGGAGCCATCGTTCGTAACGGTGTGAAGCCAAAGACAGTTCTTTCCCTTGCATTCATCCTTTTCGGTATTGCTCTATTACTTGGCATTTATATTTGTGCCAATAGCTCATGGTGGATTGCGGTAATCGGACTGGTCTGCATGGCAGCAGCGTATTTTTACACTGGCGGACCCTTCCCAATTGCTTACTCACCATTTGGTGAAATCACAGCTGGATTTTTTATGGGATTTGTTATTATTTTAATTTCCTTCTATATTCAAACAGGAACAATTGACACAACCGTAATGCTTGTTTCTATCCCAGTTTCAATTTTGGTTGGTGCAATCTTATTGGCAAATAATATTCGGGACCTCGATGGTGATAAAGAAAACGGTCGGAAAACCATAGCTATCTTATTAGGACGAAAAAATGCAATTTACTTTTTAGCAGCCATGTTTATTGTTGCTTATGGTATTGTTGTTGCGCTAGTGATAGCAGGACTTGTATCTCCTTGGTTACTCATCACCTTCCTTAGCATTCCCAAAGCCGTCAAAGCAACAACCGGATTTATCGGAAAAACAATGCCAATCCAAATGATGCCAGCGATGAAAGCAACTGCACAAACCAATACAATTTTCGGATTTTTACTTTCAATCGGTTTCCTAATTGATTATTTTTACTAACTCACACGACTCGTTCACATCGAACGGGTCTTTATTTTTGCACTTCGCAAGATTTTTCTTTTGAGGAAACAATACATATAAAATCGAATGATCCGAAGGAGTGCCATATAAGTCAATGAATAGCTAAACAAATTCACAACGCGGCCATCAACCTCCATAACATACCTATTCGATCGTGCTAAGCACTCCTGAAACACCATCAGATATGATCGGCGGTGAAGTACGATTATGATGATATGTACGAGGACACAAATCATATCATACACAGTCGCAACGCATCGAAAGACAGAAGTCTATTCTGAAGATAAGGTATTAGGTGAAAATAAAAATGTCAGAGGATTATCGTACTTCATCGGAGGTTATTCTTACAATTGGTCAGAATTTCTCGTATGCCCCACGTTAAAGTTTGAGGGTTGTCACATCTCGATCCGGAATTCTCACGCACGAAAATTATTTTCGTATGTACTTTTTCTTATCACTCTTGATTATAGTTTTATTGCTTTTAGTAGCAGTGGCAATGGCGGCGTTTAGAATTGACGAATTAGGAACAGGCTCTATGGTGATAATCGCCATTTAAGCATAAAGAAAAACACGTTCTATTAAAAGAACGTGTTTTTTAATGACCCGTACGGGATTCGAACCCGTGTTACCGCCGTGAAAGGGCGGTGTCTTAA
>NZ_JBFMIA010000138.1:0-278 GCF_040801915.1 Jeotgalibacillus marinus
GCCCTGATTATAGGATATGTTTTATTTCTAAGATATTGGGTTTTCGGAGAGTTTGGCGATACCTACGAAACCAATAATATTGCAGATTATGGCAATATTATCGGTAATTTTGATAATGAAACCCCAAAGAAATTCATTTATTCCTTTTTTCCAGAAGAAATTGAACCGTATTTTTCCCAACCTCAATATCATTACAAAGCAATAAAAGGCGATAGCTACGCCTATGAGATCGCTCTAGAATTCGTCATTGAAGACAGTCAACTATTTGAGGACTATGT
>NZ_JBFMIA010000139.1:0-277 GCF_040801915.1 Jeotgalibacillus marinus
GACCGGGCCGATCCTCTCGCGCGGTTCCGTGAGCGGTTCTCGATCGACGACCGCTATGCGGCCTACATGGACGGAAACTCGCTTGGCCGTCAGCCACGCTCCGCTGGGGACGTAGTAGCTGCAGCACTCGAGGTGTGGAGTGACTCCATGATCTTGGGATGGCGGGACTGGATTCGACTCCCGATCAGGCTCGGTGACCGGATTGCACAGGACGTGATCGGTGCCCGGGAGGGCGAAGTACTCGTCTCCGACAGCACGACGGTCAACCTCTTCAAGG
>NZ_JBFMIA010000140.1:0-277 GCF_040801915.1 Jeotgalibacillus marinus
GGTGGTGTACTCGGTGGTTACATCGACGATTCTGCCCTGCGCTTCGCTGTTGCCGCCGCTGGAGCCGCAGCTGGCGAGGAGGGCGGTGGCGGCGACGAGTCCGAACGCAAGTTTCATCATGGTTCCCACTGTTACCTTTCTCCCTGATGGGATCGTGATGACACCTTGAGAAAACGTGAGGGCACCCGTTCGCAGCGCCTATCGGCACACTGACCTTTTTCATGTTCGCGTGGGTAAGCTTCGGTGTGCGTTCGCTGAAAGCCGTGTTGATGATGGG
>NZ_JBFMIA010000141.1:0-277 GCF_040801915.1 Jeotgalibacillus marinus
GAGGACCACGAGCGGCTTCCACCAGGCCATGCGCAGGTGGGCGCCGAACGGGCGGGAGGGGTCGACGGCAGGCGGCGAATGCCTCGGCGTCCCCGCTCGCGGGTGCGCCGTGTCAGGAGGGCTCGGGTGATCCATCAGCTTCCACGCTCCGTCGGATCGGGGGGTGTTCATCGGAGAAGTACCTTTCATCGAAGGTGGTGACCTCCCATTCCACCGCTCAACGAGCCCGCCGGGCAGTGACACTGCGTCACCACCGCATCGTGACATCTCGCCGTAG
>NZ_JBFMIA010000142.1:0-276 GCF_040801915.1 Jeotgalibacillus marinus
CCTGCTGATGATCGGCATGACGTTGATTGCCGACGGCATGGGCTACCACGTGCCCAAGGGCTACCTCTACGCCGCCATGGGCTTTTCGGCGCTGGTCGAGGGCCTCAACGTGCTGGCGCGGCGGCGGAAGAAGCAAAGGCCCGACGGCGGCCATTGACACTCGCAAAATCCTCGACCGGCTCAAGTCCGATCTGGAGAGATAATCCATCCGTTGCGGTTCGCTGCGCGAAATCTTCCCGTGCCGCCAAACCGTGCGGCTGGACGAATTGAGCCGAT
>NZ_JBFMIA010000143.1:0-276 GCF_040801915.1 Jeotgalibacillus marinus
GGGCGGGAGTTCGACTCCCGGCGCAAGCGTCGACAACTGAATGAAGTTGCGCGAGTTGAGCGGAAGCGCCACAACGGCAGACCCGGCGATGCTTGTCTGGATGTTACTTGTCTGCGCCTGCAGTATCGGCTCGTCCGCAGTTACGGTGATGGTCTGCTGGTCCGTGCCGAGCGAAAGGGATAGATCGGCATGCAGAGTCTGGCCGAGCACGAGAGTCAGACCGGAGCGCACAAGGCGCTGAAACCCCGGCGCAGCCACTGCGACCGAGTACAGGCC
>NZ_JBFMIA010000144.1:0-275 GCF_040801915.1 Jeotgalibacillus marinus
GCTTCGTAATCAGTAGGACCTTCAACGGGGTCCGCTTCCGACGGTCTCTCGTTCTCACACATATGAACCCCTCCAGAGGTGATCTCGTAACTAATTCAGAAGGGGGAGGTCGTTGGAAGCGAACCTACATCGGGGGTGTCACAGTGAACCTGAACCCAACCAGCGCTACCCACTGTGCGATCGCTCCGCAACGGTGACCGTTACACCCGTCTGCTACGACTGTCGTATGGGGAATCTTGCAGATGACACACGTTGGATGGACGTCACTGATCAGG
>NZ_JBFMIA010000145.1:0-275 GCF_040801915.1 Jeotgalibacillus marinus
CGAAAGCGAATGGCTCGCAGGCCTAAAGAAACAGGCCGCCAATTCGCCTGACCAGGCCTTTAATTTGGGGGAATGGCTGCTGCGCAACCAGGGGGCAACCAATGCATTGGATTGGCTCGACACTTTGCCTGATAGCGTCCGGACAAATCAACCGGTGCCGCTGGTGGTCTCGGATGCGACGATTGCCTTGAAAGATTGGGGGGGACTTCTGGCGTGCGTGGAGAAGAGCGAGTGGGGAGAATCGGATATTTTGAAACTGGCTCTTGAATCGTTGG
>NZ_JBFMIA010000017.1:0-49687 GCF_040801915.1 Jeotgalibacillus marinus
CAGTATCATAAAAAATTGAGGTGAAAAGTAAAACGAATGCACCAAAAATATAAAAATAACTAATTAAGGAAACGCCTAAAGGTCTCTTCAAAAATTCACCCTACTTTCCTGTGTTTCTTTATAAAAAAGATTGATCATTCTCTACCTATGTTCTTCCACAATCGCACCTTTAGTTAAACAATGAATTTGTTAAAACACTCCCCCAATAAAGAAAACTCATAGTAAAAAAAACAAACGCAAATGTTGTTAATGCTTTTGGTAACTTACCATAGAAGTATATAAGTCCTAATCCAATTAATATGTGAATGAAAGCAAAAAAAACAAGACTCATACACCTCACCTCTCACATAAATTGTATCATTTAACATAATGAAAAATAATCTATTTTCCCACTAATCTGCACCGTTAGTTCAATTTTGCTTACTCCAGAATCTGGTCCGATTACTGAACAAGAAAAAATCCTGCATATCAACACAGGATTTTTGATCAAACTTTTTTACAAATTATCAAACTTTATTATAAACGATCAGACTTTTTTATAAATTATCAAACTTTGTTTTAAAGCCACAACAGGCCCTTATTTTACGATACACAAAAAGAATCCATTTTGAAAAAAGATTGATCAAAATGGATTCTTCTTTCCTTGTGAATTAGTATAAATTTTTTAAAAAAAGTTTGATCAAAAGTTTTCATAAACCTTTCTACATCAATATTTTCTTCAAAATTACCCTTCTAAAACGGTTAAACTTTTTTCAAAACATTGCAACTTTTTTATAAACGGTGCGACTTTATTCAAAACAATTAAACTTTGTTTTAATGCCACATTAAGGGTGCATATTGTCAAAACATTCACCATGATGCGGCTCGCAATTTCCTGGTATTCCTTGAGCATTGGCATTTCCACTGATTAATAATGGTGTTAATAATACCGTTGCAAATACTAGACTCATGAACTTTTTTTTCAATCAAATTCCTCCTATTAGTTATTTTGAATCATCTATAGTATAATTGTCGGAAGATTCTAACACAACAGAAATATTACCCAATTTGTCTGCATACCCAAAGGGGAAAAACGTCGCATCTTTTTTACAAACATCGCGACTTTATTCAAAACATCGCATCTTTTTTATAAACGTCGTGACTTTATTTCAAATCCACAACAACGGGTTTAGGTGAAATCTGTTTACTCTCCATACTGTCCTTATTTTCTATTATTAAAGCGACCTTCATTTCCATTCTTTTTTTCATAGAAATAAGAACAACAAATCCGATTACGATGAAACCAACAGTTATCCAAAGTAACAAATCCATTTTTTACACCCCATTTTTATGAATTTCTTTGTCCCGTTTACTTAACAAAAATTTATACTTTCTTATCTTTTAAAAATAGCATAAGCTATCTTTATTTTGAACATCCATGTCTATTTGATTTAATATATTGACCGACTATGTAAGCCGAATTATCGGAAAGCAAAGGGAACCAATCATCAAAACGTTCTTCAATCGCATAATCTAAAAGTTGCTTCATTTCCTTAATATCATTTTCTCTAATAAATATTATCATTTCTTTGATCAATTCGTATCTATCCGAAAATCAACATCAACACCTTAAAGATCAAAAGCAAAAGCATAAGATACTTTCCCTTTTACCGTCCGAATCGTATTGATCGTAATCGACTAAAATATTTTGGGAAGGTAGGTACCTGAACCTCTCCTTCCAAAAGATAAGTCCATTAGCCCCTTCTGCAAGAGCAACGATCGATCTAGTCTTAACATGTAATGAAAAGGAAAGTGAAGCAGTTGATCCTCTTTTCTTCACTTCCCTTTTCAAACAGTTAAGCTACTCTACGAGCCAATCAATCATTGTTGCTAACGCAATCGTGAAGACCACACGACTCTTGCAAAAGCGTCTAACTTCTCAATTTATTCTACCTGTTAAAAGGGGAAAAATCCTCCCCTGTTGGGAACGCAATTTCATTCGGAAGGAAAAAGGGAAAACCAACAAATAAAAAACAAAGGAAATGGAGAGATTAAAATGAAACTAGAAGACTTGAGAACGGTAGGTAAAGAACTTAAATCACACGCTCTATCAAAATATGTATGCTCTTAATTGAGGTTCGAGTATTTCATGATCAAGATGATTCACTTTCTGTTGAAGTTAAATGCGATGCTAAGAGTGGAGGACTCACTGATCAATATTGGAGATATTATTTCACTGATGAATATGAAGCTGATGAAAGATTGGCTTTCTCCATGATTTAGGGAATTTCTGAAAAAAAAGATTTGAATCGGAAAGTTCTCTCAAATAACTTATAGCCTCATCGAAATCTTTTAAGTAACCCTTAATTCTATTACTGTCTAAATAATCAGTTATAACAGGGTGGTTAAATGAATATGTTACTCTTCCATTAAAGCTAATAGGTTGCCAATAGTACAAAAACTGTAGTTTTTGGTAACAAACACGAAAATTTATCGTTAAAGCAACTAGTTACTTTGCGGTCTATAGCAGCTACCCTGTCATCAAGCCTTATTGTTGTCAGATTCAGAAGTAGCATTTTCCATTTCATCTATTTTTTTTAAATTTAGGGTCTAATATCTCCATTTCACTGCTATATGTTCTAACAACATACTCAAAAGTGAATGAAGAGGCTTTCTGTCTGTATTGAATTGATCTTTTCCATAACCAATAGTCAATTTCAATTCGATTAGATGGATCATTTTAATGATTATTTCCAACTGGTCGGAGGTACCTTTAATATATAAAGATAGTCGTTTTAATTTAGAAATACTGTTTAGAGAAAGTTGAATGGCATCGGATGTACTATTATGTATTTTTCTCATTTTTTCTATAAAATTAAGCGCTTGTGCATCTGGGTTTTTTTATATTGTCACAATTATATTTGGAGCTTTCTTAGTTTCGTTAAAAATTGATAACATCGGAATTATAGGTAATATAATTTTGACAATTATGGGGTTTGCAATTATTTTTGTTGCTATTTATGTTTTTAAAAGAAACAATGAATAACTGTCTTGTTGCGTTTAAAATATTTTGATAGTTATTATCCCCTCGTATGTTATCGCTATAAACGAATAAAAGAGCCTAGCAATTTAGCTAAGCTCTTCTATTGAATATCTATACTTATTCTTTTGGTCGTAGATTGCTAAAGTCAAAACGATGTATTGAATACACACCTGCGTCATAGTCAGAAGCTTTAGCCCAATCTCCACTAGGTGCATAGTCTGCATACCCCATGTCATTTCCTCGTAATTCTACGTCTATAGGATCATCCACGAATAATATTTTAGCTACATTAAATGCGGTGTCTTTCTTTACCTTCTTGATAAAGTCCTCTGCAATCAGTTTTAAATCGTCTTCGGTTGCGTTCACGTCATCAGGTAGAATCCAGTAACTAAGACGAATCACGTCACCTAGATTGCTGTCATCTTCATGAACGACTTCATAATCAGGAATCACTACAGGGGTAAGGTCTAACATTTCGTTTATTTCACTTGTTAGTTGATTAACACGTTCGGTATCTATTTGATTCCCTTCCATCTCTTCACCATATACGTCATATAGTTCAGTAATAAGTGAACCCACTGTTAACATTCTTCCTTGATCATTTTCATCTTCGAAGTTATCGACTTCTATTTCTTCAACAATTTTATCTACACCGACATCAATATAAACGACTCTTAATGAACTCCAACTACTAGAATCTTTATATCCTTCATGAACGTCTTCATAGTTTTCTAGTATATTTTCATAAAGTACAGTCATTTCTATCTCATATCCTCTTACATATGCATACTTTATTTCTTCTAATACTTCCTGATCTTCTGCTTCTTCTTCCTCTGCTTCAGCAACTTCTTCATCATGAACACTATCAAACAATCCAATGACACCAGCTGATAAAATCATGATCAATCCTATGTAGCCGAGTTTACTCTGATATATTTCACCCTCGTTATTTGCCTGTCTTCTTTTTAAAAACCAAGTAACCACTAATATCCATCCTGTTATTGAAATTAACGAAATCACTTATTTTCCTCCTGCTGAGCAAGTTTATTCTTTCTTCGTTCTTCTATAAATTTTCTCTTTCTTTCCTCAAAATCTTCATCAGCAGTAGAAGAATCATCTATCTCATCACGATCAGTGAACCAAGATGGAAGCTGTTCTTTACGAATTTCCTTATTAGTCTTTCTGTTTTCTCCTTTGATTGACTTTATTTCAGCTTTAAGCGAACGAACCTCATCATCTAATTTATTTAACTTGTCCACTATCTTATTTAGTACCTCGTTGTTCTTCTCTTGGTATTGGTTTAAATTATTCATTGTAAAACCCTCCTTATGGAGCATTGAACGCTATGCGTTCACTAAGTAATACCGTTCAGACGCTTACCGTCTGATGCGTTCAAAATTAACTACTTGAATAAGCGACTTTTTAGTAATTATTGATTCTTCCTAGAAATTAAAATCCAGTCCCTGCATCTCACTAACAATATTCTTCAATTCTTCCGTATCCCAGTTATCTGAAGCTTCAGGTATACGATCAGCTAACTCCTTGTACTCATTCGCCATATCAACCAACTGTTCATGATCTTCTTGGTACTCTTCAGGCACTTCTTCACGATCACTCTCTGTGATGATCGAACCAGAGAACACTGATGTTGAAACCATCCGTTCTAGATGATCATGCCATCCCTCTTCAAACATTCCGTAAGGGGAAGTAAACATGTCTTCAAATCCTTCAATCTCACCGTTAATCATTCCAGTTATACTAATGACCCATTCATCATAGGTGCTGTATTTCCAAGGAACGGCAGGGTATTCAATGGTATCTATATCTACTTGATCGGTGATCTTAACGATCTCATCTGATACAATTTTCATTTCATCGGTAATATCTTTTAATTCGTCTGACTCTCTATTCTCTGAAGCATCGGGTATCTGTTCCACCAAATTTTTATATTTATCTACCAAAACAAGTAACTCATCAAATTCTTCCTTATGCTCTTCAGGGATGTTACTACGACTTAATAAATTTTGGATATGGCTATTTGTACTCTCTAATAGTACAGATAGTTCAGTGAACCACTTTTCTGAATCGTTGGATCTTCCGACCAATTCTTTAAAATTATCTGATATAGAATCGGTTGCAGAAACATAGATGTTCATGTATTCGCTGTATGTAAATCCGTCCATGATTGAACCGCTATTTACATTTTCTACTTCTTCCACTGGTGTAGGATCTTCGATTGCTTGTGCTGTCTCTTCTGTAGGTTCGGCTACATCTTCCACCACTACTTCTTCCGTACATGCGACAAGCACGGTTGATAAGATTGACACACCCATTAAACTGATTAATTTACTCATTATGTATTCCTCCTGATATGTTCTATCTTTACAATTATACCGAACACTTGCACCGTATGATCGTAAAAAAACCAAAATAAAGAGGAAATATCATATCCTATATCGTATATTTAAAGTAAGGTGATTTTAATGAGTGATATATTCATTGATACAAAAGAAAAGTCTGATAAACAGGATCATACAATGATCTTAGTCACAGCAAAAGAAGCATCTGATATGTTAGGTGTGCCAAATCCAACGTTACGTAAGTATGCCCAGTTGATAGAGGAAGAAGGGAAGATCTTTCACCGTAACAAACAGGGACATAGAGGATTTTTTCATGAGGATATTTCTCTTATCAAACGGATCATGGAATTATCTAATACACCAAAGGTATCAATAGATCAGGCGATAAAGTCAGTGTTACAAACGGTTGATACGTCTGTCTACAAAACGATCGTTTTATAGACCACAAAACATAGGCTTGAAAATAGATCATAAACGCCTTCGGAACGAAAAATACAAACATACATTCTATAAAAAAGATATAAAAATAAAAATACGCCTTCGAAACCCACAGTTATGGATATAACATCAAAAGTTATCGAAGTCGTTTTTGAGGGCTGCAATACAAGGATGATCGGTCCGTTAAAAGGCTCTAATACATTCGTTTTCTGCACTCATTCAATACCGCCAATTTGATGTACCGAATTGGCGGTAATGGAGAACCCTTATTTTTTGTGGTCCTATGCAATTCAACAAGGGAAAGAACTATTAGGTATTTAATCGTTAAAGATCCAGTATATGTACTGGATCTTTTCACAATCACTTTATCTCATTATGAACAAATAGATCATCGGCAATGTTAGGAGTATCATCCCATAGGAATTTTTCCCAATTTACTTTTTCGATTGTTTCTTCTGAGAAACTAGCTCGATATATTTCATTGAATGTGGAGTTACCGTAAGCATCAGAAAATGGGAAGACGGCAGAAATGGTTAGACTATTAAATCGATCATCCTCGCTAAATTCCTTCAGTATGTTATGTATAGCCATCTCAATACTTCCTTTGATCGAAACGATATTATCCTTTGCGTATACCTCAGCTTCAACTGATCCTGTTTCTTCGTCATATGTCATGTCAAGTATGCTGTCTTCATCGTTAAATGAGTTTGTTTCTTTGAATTCATCATGTAAGATGCTAATGATCGTTTCCTCTGCTGTTTGTGGTTCTGAAGATTCTTCTTCCCCTCCACAAGCTGCCAATACTAAAGACAGTGCAAACAAGGCTAAAACATTTTTAAAATTTTTCATTTACTATTCCCCTATTCCTTTTTACATACCTATTAGACGCACACAATCACGCCAGGTTCGTCCATAATTATAATCCCATACTAAACTTCAATCAATAGGGGGAAGCTCTAATATTATAGTTAGTTTACAACTAACATAACAATCCATCGAAGGCCGTTTTTAATTGCAGATTTCACCCGCTGTTCATCCTGGATCATACGAAGGGTAAACGTGTACCTGCTGAATTAATGAAAGAAATAGGCATGAAAGGGATAAAACCCGATAATGACAGACAAATAGAAGCATATGAACGATTGAAGCAGTAGGGCTTGGTGAAGACGGTGGATTTTATCTAACGGACGAAATGTATTAAATTGTAGCTGTTCCAACCAATAACACATAGTACACTTTTAGGGAAGTTCTCTATTGAGTTATTTTTTTCAAAAAAATAATTCTTCTTTGTTTTTTGGAATAATCTGAGTAAAATGAGAAATGAAGGAGGTGAAAATATGACAACATTATTTTGCGAAGGAATGAATATGGCTAATTTATCAAGGAAAATCGAAGAAGTCTCCCTTACTCCCTATGGGGTAGCAAAACAGAAATACCATGGGATAAGTGTATGCAGTTGGTAATAACAGAAGATCCAGAGGCTGTGTACCACCTAAAACTTATCATGAAGAATGGTAAAGATGTAGTAGCACCTACATTAGAGCTTAATGGTTTAATAAATTTAATTAACTACCTGCACTCTGAAGATGAAAGTCCAAGTTATGAACCACTTAACAGAACAACAATGTTTGACACACATACCAATACGTATCAATTGATGAAAAGAATCGAAAAGTTAAGCCCCGGTTCTCTTCGAAATTTATTGGAAGAAGAAAAAGAAAATATCAAAAAGTCAAGCGGTGGTTCTGTAACTGTATTGAGAGAAGAAAAAACACACAATGATATGTGTGATAGATTGGAAGTTGCAGCTGATCCACAGGGGTTGTACCATCTTACTATTATTATGAAAAGTGGTAATCATGTAGCAGCAAACAATTTAGAATTAGATAGCTTAATAAAAATATTTGTCCATTTGCACGAGGAAGGCGCAAGTAATGAATCCGGTTTTTTAAAACCATAATAAAAACCGTCTTGTATGATAGATTACTTGGCGGTCTTATCTGTATGTATGATCTATAACTATTCGCTTTTTGCTGACATTATTCTTGTTTCATTCTCTATTGTGATCAAACCTTAGAAAATGACAAAAAACATCAACTTCATTTGTTACTTTCCCACCTTTTAGCAGCCAAGGCTTTTTAAAAAAAGCGCTTGGCTGCTTGCTTATCTCTTAATTCACTTAGGTAAAAATCCAAGTTACTTAGCTAGAACATCATAATATTGATTCTTTTTGTCAAATTGACTTTTCGCAAATGGACAAAGGGGGATAATTTTCTTATTTTCTTCTCTAGCTAATGTGACGACCCTTTCTACTAACTTTTCTGCTATTCCTTCACCACGAAGTTGTTCTGAAACGAATGTATGATCAATAATAAGTCGCTCTGCCCCTGTTGACACAAACGTAATTTCAGCAACCATTTGATCTTCTTTTTCTATATAAAACTTATTTTTCCCTTTAATAATATTTTCCATGATTACCCTCTTTTCTATATCTATTATATTAGTTTATTTTTTATGTTTAGCTTTTATTTACATGACTATTATCACAGAAGGGACCATTTTGAGTAGACCCACATCCACAAAGTGCTGCTCGTGTACATTTAATGGTCTGTTCTTTCTGTTTTATCGAGAGATTTCCTCTAATAAACATAGGACCATTAAGAGTAGCTTCGATTGTTGTCTCTTTAGCTGAACTTTCTTGCTGGAAACCATCTTTTCGTTCATATTGCAAAGCACCACTTGGACATTTTTCAATTACTTCTACGATTTTATCTACAGTTTCCCCATCTGCATTCACCCACGGTTTCTCTTTAAGATTGAACACTTTGGGTAAGCCCCTTACGCACTTAGCTGCATGAATACATCTTTCACGATGAAAGATCACATCAATATTCTCTCCAGTATATCGTTTACTTTCTGTATTCATTTACAATTCACTCCTGTATAAAATAAATTCTGATTTTTTGATATTAGCTACATTGAGAGTATCATATAAAAGTAGTCTATTACTGTCAATTAAAAAATCTCGATTTAAATATATTTTATTTTGAGATTTTTTGTGAAAGTGTTACTTATCGTAATATGTCTTTCAATGTAACTCAGTAGAGAAGGTGAATATAGGAAAAAGTCACATATATTCATTAACAATGAAAAAAGCCAGATGATCTGACCGTTATACGAAAAAGGACCACACAAATGATTCTGCGTGATCCTTTTACATGATGTCTATTGAAGAAACGAACATAATATTCATGATTGGTTCTTACAAGGGACACAGTTGAGTTTACCATTTGTCCCTAATTTTTTAATGTATGCTTCACACATTCACCTTTCGATTTCTATACGCCATATGATTGGTTGGTCCATGACCGGCTCCAATGCCTAAACTATCTTCTATCGCCGCATGGATAAAGGACTTAGCCGTTTCTACAGCTTCTAAAATGGACTTACCTTTTGCTAATTCCGCAGTGACGGCAGCAGCAAATGTACAGCCCGTGCCATGCGTATGCTTTGTATCGATTCGAGGACTAGAAAATAGATGGTACGTGTTACCATCAAACAAAAGATCCGTTACTTCGTTCCCATCATCATGTCCACCTTTTATCACGACACTTTTGGCTCCTAGGTCAAAAATCGTTTTTGCAGCCCTTTTTCGATCTTCTAACGACACAATCTTAAAGCCAACTAATTTTTCAGCTTCTGGAATATTTGGCGTAATACAAAAAGCAATCGGTATTAGTTTCTTTTTTAGTGTGTCCACCGATTCCTCCAGTAATAATGGGGACCCACCTTTTGCAATCATGACTGGATCAACAACTACCTTTGCCATCTTTTCTTTTTTTATGGCATGTGCAACAGCTTCAATGATTTCACTATTAAAGAGCATGCCTGTTTTCACGGCATTCGGATGTAAGTCTGCTCCCACTGATTTTATTTGGTCTATCACTGCTTCAACGGTTAATGGGAAGATCCCTTGCACGCCTAATGTATTTTGGGCAGTTACCGCTGTAATGGCTGACATCCCATAGACCTCTAGTTCCTGAAACGTCTTTAAATCCGCTTGAATTCCAGCCCCTCCACCACTATCAGATCCTGCAATTGTTAAAGCCTTAGAAATTCTCATTTATTATCCCCCTTAAGATTCCAGTAGAAAATTTCAACCCAAGTAGCGGTGATATAACGTTCTAGCTTCCGCAACGTCTTTTGTTCCGTGAATTAATACCCGACCATCCTTAAACATAACAAGGCGGTGATCACCGATTGAAAAAGAGAGTAAGTATGGGTTTTGTGATATCTCTCCTTGTTCTGAAAGGACCTTAGCCAAATTTTCTAAATCTCTATCCATTGGTTCAGGGGGGCGGATTTGAACGGTATCTCTTCCACATAATACGGCGGTTTTTGTTTGGTTTGAAATAGATAAATACGGATACGTACGATTTGAACCGCAAGATAAACAACTTTCTTTCTTGACCTTGTCGACGTTAATCGCTACATGTTGATTTTCCCATAGATCAAAAGAAACAAGTTTTTTTCTTAAAGCGTGGGTATCTTCAACTAAAACTTTTAATGCTTCTACGGTTTGGTAGGAAACGACCATTTGAACCGCAGGGCTAATAATTCCGCCAGTATCACATGTCATTCCCCCCATTGGTACAGTCTCTAACAAACAATTCAAACACGGGGTTTCTCCTGGAAGGATCGTATAGCTAATCCCGTAGCTTCCAACACATGCACCATATATCCAAGGGATCTGATGTTTCTGAGAAATGTCATTGATCATCATCCGAATATCGAAATTATCAGTTGCATCCATGATTAAATCGACACCCTGAACAAGCTGTTCGAGTTCTTCTACAGAGACATCCATTACATGGGACTCAATCTCTACCTCCGAATTGATAAGCGTTAGACGCTCTTTCGCAGAGACCGCTTTAGGGAGCCGCTGATTGGCATCTTTTTCGGTATAAAGCTGTTGACGCTGGAGGTTACTCCACTCCACATAGTCACGATCCACAATCGTCAGCTTACCGACTCCTGCACGAACAAGCACTTCGGCACTGCCCGTTCCCAGCGCACCTGCACCGATCACTAACACATGTTTCTTGCTAATTTTCAATTGCCCCTCTGACCCGATTGGAGCAAATAATTCTTGTCTTGAATACCGTTCATTCAACTAACGCTCATTCCTTCCATAGGGCTGCTCGCTGTCGCATATCGCTTTTTCGGAATACGGCCTGCTTCAAACCCTAGTCGTCCCGCTTCAATCGCAAGCTTCATCGCCTTGGCCATTTTCACCGGGTCATTTGCTCCAGAAACCGCCGTATTAAGTAACACACCATCCGCCCCTAATTCCATTGCAATGGCAGCATCAGAAGGCGTTCCAACTCCAGCGTCCACGATAACAGGTACATTTGCCTGTTCAATAATAAAGCTAAGGTTTAATGGATTAACAATCCCTTGACCCGAACCAATTGGTGATGCACCAGGCATAATCGCATGACAGCCTAGGTCTTCTAGTCGTTTCGCTAGTAGCACATCGTCTGAAGTATAAGGTAAAACGGTAAATCCTTCTTTTAACAGTTCTTCCGATGCCTTTAATGTTTCTACTGGATCGGGCAATAACGTTTTTTGGCAGCCGATGACTTCAACTTTAACCATGTCACAAAGACCAGAAGCTTTCGCTAATTTAGCAATTCGAACCGCTTCTTCTGCTGTCTTTGCACCTGCTGTATTCGGAAGTAATATGTACTTTTTTACATCTAACTTTTCTAAAAAGTTCGGTTGACTTGGTTCAAATATATTCATTCTTCGCACAGAGAACGTTAAAATCTCTGCTTCAGATACTTCTACCGCTTCTTTTTGAACATCAAAATTAGGATATTTTCCCGTACCTAGCAATAATCTTGACTTAAATTCATATGATCCAATCTTTAACATCTTCATCCGCCTCCTACAAAATGTACTAATTCAACTTTATCCCCGTCACAAAGTCTCGTTTCTTGGTGTGATCCTTTTTCCAATATCGTTTCATTCCATTCAACGATCACTACCTTTTGTTCTAACTCAAAGTGTTGCAGTAGATTAGATACGGTTTCCACTGTATTCGGGACTTCTAACTTGTCCCCGTTAATCACTAATTCCATTTTCTCCACCCCTCACTTAGGCTAATTCCGTTACTAAACGATCTAATCGAAAAGGTGCCAAATTGACTGATGGCGTTTTTCCTTCAACCAAGTCGGCGATCACCTCACCGGTTATTGGAGCAAGTAAGATCCCATTTCTATAATGTCCTGTTGCGAAAAATAATCCTTTATATTCAGGGTGTTCTCCTAAATACGGTAACCCATCAGCTGTTTGCGGTCGAGTACCAGCCCACGCCTGCTCCCATTCTGCCTCCACAATAGACGGCATCAGTTTTTTTGCCTTTTCCATCAGCAAGGAGATCCCCTCTATCGTCACTGTTTGGTTAAATGTTCTCGGTTTAACAGTTGCACCAACGATGATTCTTCCACCTTGCTTAGGCACAAGATAACAACCATGTGAAAAGATCGTACTCGATAGCATCGGGCACTGTGTGACCACAGAAAAACATTCCCCTTTTACCGGATAGGTAGCTAGCTGTAATCCTGTTTCTGAGAGTAACTTATTACTCCAAGCACCACCTGCTACAACGACCTTTTCACTCATAAAATGACCTTCATTCGTCACAACACCCATAACTTTCCCATCTGAAATCTGAATGTTATGCACTTCCACAAACTCTTTGATAACTACCCCACGTGCCGCTGCAGATTTTAAGAAACCTAAAGCTAACTGAGGGGCTTCTACTTGCCCATCTTGTTCAATATGCATGGCACCAGTAACAGCATCAGACAATACTGGCTCTTTCCTTCTTACCTCTTCTCCTGTCAGCCAATCGGCTTGTTCCCCATGTTGTTGTTGAATCGAAATGACTCGCTTATATTCCTGCTGTTCCTGTTCATTTAAGGCAACCTTTAGCATGCCTTTATTTTTGAGCTCAATATTTATTCCACTCGTGTCTTTTATTTCATCTGCTAGTTTTGTAAACATCGCTCTACTTTTTCTTGCTAATTGAAAGATGGTTCCCTCTCCATCCAATTCCGCTTGAGCCGCTAGCATTCCCGCAGCAGCTCCAGAAGATTGACTAGCCAGTCGACCCTTTTCCAACAAAAGAACCTTTGCCCCTCTTTTTGCAAGGTTATAGGCAATGGCGCCTCCATTAACACCCCCACCTACTACGATCGCACCATACCTATCGCTCATCAAAATCACCTTTTCCTATAAAACTGTCTAACACATGCCATTGTTAGATTAACAACTTTCGATTATATTCCTTTACTGTTGCTAACGGATCCTCTGCTTCTAGTACCCCTGACAACACAGCAACACCCTTTGCCCCCGCTTCGATGACCCCCCTAACATTTGTAGGTTTTATTCCACCTATTGCAACGACTGGAATAGACACAGCATTAGCAACGATTGCTAACTGTTCTAAACCCCTTGAGACTGCTCCTGGTTTCGATTGCGTGGGAAAAACATGTCCAAAAATAACATAATCTGCACCATGTTCTTGTGCCATTTGAGCTTCTTCGATTGAATGAACCGAACAACCAACCCTTAAGCTCGCAAACTGTTTTTTTACAATGGCAACAGGTAAGGAATGGTAGGCTAGTTGCACTCCTTCTACCTTTAATGCATAAGCCACATCTATTCGATCGTTGATGATTATTTTAGATAACGGAACCCTCTTGTCCGTTAATAACTTCGCCATCTCGAATATCTCTTTAGCTGTTTTTGACTTTTCACGAATATGAATGGCATCAATATATGGATGGATCGAACCAACAATTTCTGCTAATTGTTCTGGCTTCTGCCTTCCTGTTGATATGACATGTAGCTTTTCTTTTCTCATAGACGATCTCCTCTAATGGAAAGCGTAGATCTTTTTTCAGATCAATAAAAAAACCACCCCAGCATTGGAGTGGTTTTTGGTTATATGTAAAAACTATAACTTACATTTTCCACTTCCCTACGCCAGCTCTAACTAGATCAGGTTCAAAGGGTCTGGATTATCTCCATCTCGGTCTTTAAAAGACTCCCCTAGTGTTTTTTTATTCTTTTGTATAAGACTAGAATAACATACCGCTATCATTGCTAAAAGAAAATACTAAAAGATTACTTTTCCTCACTAACAGTTGATGTAGATTGTATGTCACTATCAAATAATTCTTGCACCAGAACCGCGTCAGCGATGACAAGATAGTTTAGATTCAATGGATTGGTGATTACAATACTATACCAATTTATTTTACCGTCTTCAGTAGGCGCATCCTTCGAGAGAAATTAGTAGAAGAACATAACGGTATACGTCACGACAGCACGTTTTCTTAATCCTGACTTCTATCACCAGCTTATGGTTATCATTCTCAACTAAAATAATCAGGACACCTCAATGGCTAATCATAAACTTCAAGGTTAGTGGACAAAAAAACGGCATCTGCCACCGGATGCCGTTTCCCATTTTATTTATCTGGTATCCTAACCTCACCAAACGCTTTTTCTATTTGTGACTTAATGCATCTTCTTGGACTGGCCATTCCTCTAATTTGTAAGCCATTTCCCAAAACGAATATTCGTATTGACTACTAATCATAAAATGTTCTTTCATACGTTCAAGGTCCTCTGATGTAAGCGTTTCAGCAATCTTGTCTATTCTATTGATTTGTTCCTCGACTAGCGTTCTGAACCATTCCCCACCATATGCAGCGATCCACTCTTGGTAAATCGGTTCTTCAGGGGAACACGACTGAAGTTTCTCCCCAATTTCATAGTAAAGCCAGTAGCAAGGTAATATGGCTGCGATAATATCGCCTAAATGCCCTTGATACGCGGCACGATACATATGTGATGTGTATGCATAGGCAGTAGGCGACGGCTTGAAGTTCGCTTGTTCTTCTTCAGTAATTCCAAGACGACTTGAAAAGTTCTTATGTAAAGCTAATTCCGCTTCATACGTTCCTTGAGCATGAGCTGCCAAGCTATTTGTTGTCTCCAAATCGTTCGCCCTTGCCGCACCTAAAGCTTGAACTTTTGCAAAATGAGACAAATAGTAAGCGTCTTGCATGACATAATAACGGAAGCTCTCTAAAGGCAATGTCCCATCACCAATTCCTGTAACGAAAGGATGCCCGAAGCTCGCTTCCCAAATGTGATCTGATTCCTCTCTTAAAAGCTTTGAAAATGTCATTTTAGTAGCCTCCCCAATAATATTGTTTAACTCCCCTTACTTCCCCTGATCTATGGCAAATAAAAAACCACTTTCTTTACAAACGTTAGAAAGTGGTTGTATTGGAAAAATAATTAACATCATACTGATCCGCAACGCCACTTCCCTACGCTGGTGTAAACCAGATCAGGTTCTAAGGGTCTTAAAGCTTTACTTTAATCTCAACCTTTTAACAAGCAAACGATTTCCATTTACCTGTTGGAAGGTCCCCCTAGTGGAAGATATTACTATTCAATTGCAAAATAAAATGCTACATAGAAAAGCCATCCAGTGACCACTTATAAGTAATGTCGACAAAACCAATTGGTCCGAACGATGACTCAAACTGATTTTATCACAATTACTCGTACCTTTAAATACTTGTCAAACACGAAAGCAACAAGAACTCTATGAATACGTTAAACTGAGTCTCTCTTTCACGGCAATCTACGTCACGATAGCCTTGTTTGAAGGGTGCGAGCAATGGATTACGATTCCATTACTATTTTTCTATTAATTTGAATGTCATTTTTGTTCAGGCGTTTTTTAATGAACAGCATAACATAACGATCTGCCCCCCAATAGTAACTTGCTGAACCAACTAATAATAGAATCATTGCTACTGTCATTAAATTAGAATTTGTACTAACTGTTCCAGCTAACAAAAAATTAAGATTCATAAATGTTCCTGCAATTAAAGCCGGAGCCGTCAGACAACCTAGAATTAACCCAAGACCAACTAAAAATTCATCCCATGGAACTAACACATTAAATAATTCTACATTTGGTAGGGCGAAGTTTTGAAGAAATAATGCGTACCATCCCTTGAACGGCCAGGTTATCTCCACTCGCTTTTGCAAACGCTCCATTTTATTCATTTGTATTTGTAACATGGTCGTAACATGCCAGTTATATAATATGCGTATACTTGTAAGATCTACTTAGGTTGATAGAATTTACGAATAGTTAAACTCATATGAATAGCAGTCAAGCTATATGGAAAAAGGTCCTAGTAAAATAACACATAATGGAAGGAAGTCAATTTCAAAATGGACAAATCCCAAAAGCTCATATAAAATTTATGTTTAGGTTATAAGAGAAGAATGCTGCTCTTAGGTACCTCTTTGTTGTTAATATCTATTTTTATCATCCTAAATTCAAGATAAAGGGATAGCTATTGGAGTAATTCCCGTAACTGGCCTTGTTCTTCCATATAAACTACGGAGGAAGACAGTAGGGATTGTGTTAAACGTTCAGATTCGCACACATAATTTTTTATTCTACAAAAAAACATCGAAATGAGGAAATAAAACAAATGAAAAAGAAACTATATTGGACTCTAGGTATTTTCTTAGGAGTAGCCATTGTAATTATCGGTATAAACGCACTCTCTATTTATAACGCAGTTAAAGGGACTACGGATGAAATATATGTGCCTCTACCAGACAAAGACCAAGAGGCTATCACAACAACAAATAAAAAGTTAGAGAATAAGGAACCAATTACGATTCTGCTTATGGGTATTCATAAAACCGATGATGATGCGAGAGGACGAACTGATTCGATCATCCTTGCGACTGTCAACCCTGAAGATGAATCTGTAAACATGTTTTCTATTCCTAGAGACACCAGAACCGAGATTGTCGGGAATGATAGTGTTGATAAAATTAATGCCGCCTATTCTTTTGGTGGTACTCAAATGGCCATTGATACAGTTGAGCAGTTCTTAGATATAGACATCGATTTTTATATCAATTTACAAATGGAAGGTTTTGCAGATTTTGTCGATGCTGTTGATGGAGTTGACGTTGATAATGACTTTGAATGGTTCGATACACAAGGCCTTTATAAAAAAGATTATCTCTATAAAGAAGGAGAAATTCATTTAGATGGTGACCAAGCTCTTGGATATGTACGTATGCGTAAATTAGATCCACGTGGAGATTATGGAAGAGCAGACAGACAACGTCAGGTCCTTACTGAAATCATTAATAAAACAGCTAGCTTTTCTTCTTTTACACGATATCAGGATATTTTAGATGCAGTCGGAAGTAATGTGGAGACCAATCTTTCTTTTAGTGACATGCAGTATATTGCAAAAAATTACTATTCAGCAGGTAAAAATATAGAAAGTCACCAAATTGAAGGTGAAGACTTGGATATTGGTGATGGTGTTTCTTATCAGCAGGTTAGTGAAGAAGAAATTCAAAAATACCATAATATGATTACAAATCAGATAGATGATGAAACGAATTATGGATCAAATCAGATAGATGATGAAACGGATCATGAAACGGACCAACTAGATGATGAATGGAATTATGAAACAGATCTAGATAATGAAACGAATTACGAATCAAATCAGCTAGATGATGAAACAAATATATACCAATAGAAAAACTAAGCCTCCTATTTTAATAGGAGGCTTTTGTTGTCTTACTTATTATTTATAAATGGTTAGTTACAAACTATGAGTAACATTTGAACCAAAATAAAACTCTCACAAAGGAGAGTTTTATTTGACCGATGCCTTTGTTGCTAACCATTCCTTCGCTTTATCCAATTGCTTCGCAACTTGTATAAATCCTGTTCCACCGGCAGATTCACGACGTTTCACTGCTTGCACTGGATTAAGTATATAGTAAATATCTTCTTCTATCAGGATTGAGGCTTCTTGAAACGTACGAAGCGGCAAATCTTTTAAATAATTGCCTTGTCCAATACAAACTAATACTAGCTTCCCAACAATTTCATGCGCTTCTCTAAACGGCACACCTTTTGTGGCTAAATAATCTGCTAGCTCGGTTGCGTTTGAAAAATCTTCATTTACCACTTGTTTTAAACGCTCTTCATTCACCTTCATTGAATCGATCATACCAGTGAATATTTTCAGTGATCCCATTAGTGTGTGAACGGTGTCGAACATCCCTTCTTTGTCTTCTTGCATGTCTTTGTTGTACGCAAGTGGAAGTCCTTTTAAAACGGTCAACAAGGACACCAGATGCCCAAATACTCTTCCTGTTTTCCCGCGAACCAGCTCGGCCATATCAGGATTTTTCTTTTGCGGCATGATGCTGCTACCAGTTGAAAAGGCGTCTGACAACTCAATAAATTGGAATTCTTGGCTTGACCAAATGATCAATTCTTCAGCGAGTCTTGATAAATGTACAATCGTCATCGAGGCATTTGATAAAAATTCCACAATGAAATCGCGGTCACTCACAGCATCCATACTATTTTCATAAATTCCTGAAAAACCTAGTAATTCTGCTGAACGCTCACGATCAATCGGAAAAGTTGTGCCCGCTAATGCACCCGCTCCAAGTGGTGATAAATCAATTCGTTTCATCGAATCTTCAAAACGTTGATAATCACGTTCAAGCATCCAAAAATAAGCGAGTAAATGGTGTGCAAACGAAATTGGCTGTGCACGTTGCAAGTGTGTATAACCAGGTAATACCGTCTCAACATGAGCTTCCGCTTGTTTCGTCAAGGCTCCCTGTACAGCACGGATGAGCACTTGAATGTCTTTCACTCTAGCTTTTAAGTACAAATGCATATCCGTTGCGACTTGGTCATTCCGGCTTCTACCTGTATGAAGCTTACCACCTACTTGACCAATTTCTTTAATCAAGAAATGTTCCAAATTTAAATGTATATCCTCGTTAACAACTGAATATTCCAATTCACCATTCAAAGCTTTTTCCTTTAACACCGCGAGACCGCCTAAGATTTCATGTACTTCTTCGGCGGACAAAATTCCACATTCTCCAAGCATCGTTACATGTGCAACTGAGCCTTGCAAATCTTCCATCACAAGCTGTTGATCGAAGCCAATCGACGCGTTAAATTCTTCCACCCATTCTTCAGGTGATTGAGCAAATCTTCCTCCCCAAAGTTTACTCATGATACTGGCATCCCTTTTTTATGCACCATTGAGTGGACCTTTGTAGGTAGTCCCCAAAGCTTGATGAAGCCAACTGCTGCAGTGTGATCAAATTCATCGTCCACTGTATATGTCGCAAGTTGTTCATTGTAAAGCGAATTCGGTGATGTTCTGCCTTCAACAATTGCATGGCCTTTAAATAATTTTACACGTGCAACACCGTTAACATATTGCTGTGTTTCTTTTAAGAATGCTTGTAGTGCATGTGTTAAAGGTGAAAACCAAAGTCCTTCATAAATCATTTCAGTCATTTTCTTTTCAATGACTGGTTTGAAGTGTGCCATTTCTTTTACAAGGGTTAGATCTTCTATCTCTTTATGCGCATTCATTAACGTGACAGCACCTGGACATTCGTAAACTTCTCTTGATTTAATACCAACGAGTCTATTTTCAACGTGATCAATTCTTCCAACACCGTGTTTTCCTGCGATATCATTGAGCTTTAAAATCATCGTTGAAAGCGATATTTGATCACCGTTTAACGCAACTGGGACACCTTTTTCAAACTCAATTTCAATCAATTCTGGAGCGTTTGGCGTCGTTTCTAATGATGCGGTTAAATCGTATGCTCCTTCAGGTGGAGCTGCCCAAGGCTCTTCAAGTACACCACATTCGTTACTTCTCCCCCAAAGGTTTTGGTCAATGGAATACGGGCTGTTTAAGTTAACTGGAATCGGAATATTGTTTCGTTTTGCATATTCGATTTCCTCTTCTCTTGACCAACCCCACTCTCGTACAGGTGCAATCACTTCAAGTTCTGAATTAAGTGCTTGGATCGCTATTTCAAAACGAACCTGGTCATTTCCTTTTCCAGTACATCCATGTGCTACTGCTGTCGCTCCTGCTTGTTCTGCTACTTCAACTAACTTTTTTGCAATTAGCGGACGAGAAAGCGCTGATACGAGTGGGTATTTACCTTCATACATTGTGTGTGCTTGCAATGCCACTAAAGCGAAGCCGTGTGCAAATTCTTCTTTTGCATCAATGACATAGCTTTCAATCGCACCTACTGTAAGTGCTTTTTGTTTTACAAAATCCAGATCTTTACCTTCTCCAACATCCAAACAGCAAGCAACAACCCCGTAACCTTGATCCTTCAACCACTGAATGGCTACGGAAGTATCTAATCCACCAGAATACGCTAATACCACTTTTTTATTTTTAATCATATAAAGCAATCCCCTTTGTATTTTTATTTATTTTATTGTATATTTATTCTCAATGAGATAGATTCATACTAACAGGACTTTTTTAAATTCTCAATAGTTTTTCTTCTGAAATATAAAATTAATCTTTTCGTACAAAACAAAAAACATCCACCTTCACTAAAAGGAAAAGTGGATGTTTTTAGTCAAAAAATAACGAGAAAACGTTCACTTCATCTTGTTTCATCTCATTTACACTGCATCAAAATTGGCGTGTGACAGACTGTCCTTACAAAAATATTTACATGAAAAGTTGCTTAGCGCATTTAAAAATGGATCATTCGAAATTCCGTATCTCTGTGATTACTATGTTTTAAAAACTCATATTATTAAATCGATGAAATATTGTTGCATTTATTTTTATACATTATTATAATCTGTCTTATCTTATTTTTTCGAGGTGATGAGGAATTAAAAAATCCAGTCACAGGTACGACTTACGCAAGTTTCGAGCCAGCACTTGACTATGTAACGGTGAAAATTCCACGTTGGCCATTTGATCAATTCTCACAAGCCAACCGAAGACTAGGCACACAAATGAAAGCGACTGGAGAAGTAATGGCAATCGAACGCAGTATGGAAGCAGCTTTTCAAAAAGCGATTCGTTCACTTGATTTGAAGCTAGATGGATTTAGATTGCCTGCGCTGTCTACATGTAGTGATGAAGACTTACATGGCTTACTAGCCGATGCTGATGATCGTCGATTTTTTGTATTAATGGAGCTATTTATGCGAGGAACATCACTTGGTGCGATTCAGAAGGCAACAGGTATCTCCCCTTACTTCCTATCTGTATTGCAAAAAATTGTTCACACGAAAAAAGAACTGAAGGAATTCACTTGGACAGAAATAACGAAAAAATGTCTACACATGGCAAAAAAAATGGGCTTTAGTGATGCTGATTTATCTAGACTGTGGCGTGTGCCAGCTCACTTGATTAGGCAACAACGTAAAGAATGGGACATCACACCCTCCTTCCGCATGGTAGACACGTGTGCAGCTGAATTTGAAGCAAAAACAAATTATTTTTATTCAACATGGAGCGGCAAATCAGATACCCGTCATTCTCCTGCTAAAAAAGTGGCTGTAATTGGATCAGGTCCCATTCGTATTGGACAAGGAATTGAATTTGATTATTGCTGTGTTCACAGTGTAATTGCACTTCAAAAACTAGGTTATGAAGCAATCTTGATCAACAACAACCCAGAGACAGTGAGTACAGACTATGAGGTTGCAGACGCACTTTATTTTGAGCCTTTGACAACTGAAGATATTTTAAATGTGCTTGATTTTGAAGAGATTGACCAAGTGATTGTTCAATTTGGTGGACAAACGTCGATCAACGTTGCGAAGTCTCTTGAAGACGCAGGGTTTACGATTCTAGGATCAACTTCTGATATTCTTGACCAAATGGAAGACCGTGACCGCTTTTATTCTTTCTTGGAATCAATAGACCTACCCGTCATTCCAGGCTTTATAGCGAACCAACAAGCAGAGATTTGGCAGGCTGTATCAAGTATTGGTTACCCTATTTTGCTGCGTCCTTCTTATGTAATTGGTGGCAGTGGAATGGTCCTGCTTAAAACCGAGCAAGAATTAGATGATTATTTAGCAACTACTCAAATTGAATTCCCTGTTTTAGTTGACCGTTTTATTGATGGAAAAGAAGTTGAGGTTGATGTATTAACTGATGGGAAGAGTGCTTGGATAGCAGCTGTGTTTGAACATATTGAAGGTACGGGCGTCCATTCCGGAGACAGCATTTCTATCACGCCACCACTTACAATGCAGGCTAACATGCTTGATCACGTATGCGATGTTTCCATGCATGTTGCTAAGAACATGAATTTTGTTGGACTTTTTAACATTCAATTTGTTTGTCAAAACAACAGACTATACGTAATTGAAATCAATCCACGTGCGTCACGAACGGCACCGATCAGTAGCAAAGTGACAGACGTAGCCCTCGTTCAACACGCAACAGCCTTAATGCTCGGGAAAACGTTTGATGAGCTTAACATCATGGCTCACTTTAATGGTCAACGACAATTTACTGTTAAAGCACCTGTTTTCTCACACGTAAAACTACCAGACCTTTCACCTGTACTTTCGCCTGTAATGACCTCCACGGGCGAAGTAATTGCATGCCACGCAGATCCAAACGTTGCAATTTATCGAGCTTTGGTAGGCTCAAGTCAGCAACTTGAAGATCTTTGGTCAGGAGGAGGAAGCCTATTCATTGACGCTGCTTCATACAGTTTAATTGACACAAAAACATGGGAATCGTTTGGCTATAAAACCTATTCATCCAACAACATCACATTTGAAAATTGGATGGAACACTCAGATAAGAAAGTGTACATCAATTTAAATGAGGATGTAGCGGCAACTGATGCCAAACAAGCAGCGATTCATCGATTACACGTATGGACACGCTTAGAAACCGTTAAAGCGTTTCAAAGAACACTTGGACAACAAATCTCATCACACAAAGGAGTGTTAGCATGAATTCAACCCATCCCATAATCCCAACCATTAACCACAAAGACTTGTTATCACTAAAAGATTACTCGACCAATGAGATTCTCGACTTGATTTATTTAGCTATTGAATTAAAAAAACCTGAAAACAAGCACCTCCCTCTGTTAAAAGGCAAAGTGCTTGGTATGATTTTTGAGAAATCATCTACCAGAACGCGTGTATCGTTTGAAGCTGGCATGCTTCATCTTGGAGGTCATGCGATGTATTTAAGCACACGAGATATCCAAATGGGCCGCGGCGAAACGATTGCCGATACCGCCCGCGTGTTATCTGGCTATTTAGATAGTATTATGATTCGTACTTTTGATCAGTCAACGGTTGAAGAGCTTGCCATAAATAGTTCCGTTCCAGTGATCAACGGACTGACTGATGACTACCATCCATGTCAGATACTCGCTGATTTGATGACCATCTACGAGCACTTTGGTACGTTTAGTGGGAAAAAGTTAACTTATATTGGAGATGGCAATAATGTGGCGCATTCACTGATGATTGGTGCTGCTAAAGTAGGTATGGATTGTACGATCGCCGCTCCTGCTGCTTATTTTCCAAAACCAGAAATGGTCGAACTTGCACAAATGATTGCTAGTCAAACAGGTGCTAAAATTGACATTATCGAAGATCCAGTTGAAGCGATTGAAGGTAGTGATGTTGTATATACCGACGTCTGGGCGAGCATGGGACAGGAACAAGAAACGCTTGAACGCATGAAACATTTTACAGATTATCAAGTAAATGATGAGTTGATAAGTCATGCAAACCCAAACTTTATTTTCATGCACTGTCTTCCTGCACACCGTGAAGAAGAAGTGACAACAGCCGTTTTAGAGGGTCCCCACTCTGTTGTGTTTCAAGAAGCTGAAAACCGTCTTCATGCGCAAAAAGCGTTGTTGGTTTCGTTAATGAGGTGATTTAATGGACCCCCTTTAATAAGTGGGGTCTTATTCGTCAGCTGTGGGTCTATTTCTCTATCAAAAAAATGTCAGAAGCTTCCGATATACCTGAAAAAGAAGGCGTGGATCATGAACAGTTCTTACTATTGAATCCCTAAGAGAATAATTCTCTTAGGGTTTTTATTATGATACGTTTGTTTGTTTATTTATTCATTCTTTTATTCCAACGGTGAATGGTTAACAATGGTTCATAATTTGCAGATTTTCTTCTCTATTTGATTCAACAGTTTTCGTTTAGACAAAAAAATCACCTCTTCAGATAACGTTATCTAAAGAGGTGATTACAATGATCAAACTGATCTCAAATCTACAACTACTGTTGATTTACCAAGTATTCAAGAGCTTTTTGAGAAAAAAGATTGATCAAAATGCAAGGCATTCTATCTATAATCTTAAACATTACTTATTTGTAATTGCATTTATTTTATTTTGTAATTCATTATAAGAATCCATGTCATTTACATTACTAAGTAATTTTTTAGCTATTTTATATTGTTCATTATTATAACTTTCATTATTTGTTTTAATTTTTTCTATCAATTCATTTTTATCTTCTACATAAAAAGGCTTTAATACTTCATGAATATCTTCATAAACACCTCTTGCTTCTTGATATTTATCAAAATCGTTTATATAAAGATAAAACGGGATATCGATAGCCATACCGTCAAAAATAATAGAAGAATAATCACTAATTATAACATCGGAAATTAGTATTAGTTGTTGCACTTCAATATGTTTATCTGGCGTTATAACAAATTGATCATTTGTTGTAAATTTCCCCATACTGTGTTGCTTATTCAGAATAACATATTCATCTTGAAGACCATTTCCTAAACTTTCTATGTCTAACAAGTAATCAAGATCAAGATTCTTTTGTTTGTAATTGTAATCCCTCCATGTCGGAACATACAAAATTACTTTTTTATTTGGTTGGATACCTAATTTTTCTTTAATGTCTTTTTTCAAATCTTTATTATCCTGATTATCCTGTAACCATTGAACTCTGGGATAACCGTAATTAAGAATTTTATCTTTTTCGTAGGCAAAAGCAGAGGATAATTTTTCTTTTCCAACTCTTGAATCTGCCAGTACATAATCCCATTTTGCAATATCTTGTTGTTTATTTCGTTTGTGATTTATATTAAATTTGGAAATGTAACGTTCGTGACTGTCAAAAAATAACTTTTTAAATGGTGTCCCGTGCCAAAGCTGTATCCATTCTTGTCCTTCTTTCTTTTTGAAATCGAGTGGTACCCAGCTTTCAGATATTACAATTTTCGCCTGCGATAAAACTTTGAAGAAATTCAAACTTCTCGGCGCAATTCGGTATGGATAAGGTACTTTTTTATTTCGTGTTACAAAATAACATTTATAACCTTTTTTATTATTTTCACTTAAAAAATCAAAAAAGTATTTTGAATTTCCTACATATTTGTAATCAAACCCCAAAAACAGGATGACTTTGTTGTCGATCTGTAAATTTGCATTTTGTTGAATCACCTTTTGTTTTTTACGAACGAGTCTCTTTTGGTTTAAATTCGACATCACTTTAACTTTTAATAGAGTATGTTTAAATTTCGATGTTATGGAAACCAATGGTTCTAAATACCCTTTACGATGCATCATGTCGATCAAAAAGATTCTATTAATTTTATTATTTTGTACGTATTTTCTTTTAAAATAAAAATAATATAAGGGTACGACTTTTCTTGGAACAGGATAGTCTCGACTCTTTTTGTTAAGAATAGAAACTATCCTTTTTACTGTTTTCCTTTTTTGTCCAAATGGGGCTCTATGTTTAACATAAGCCATTGTTTTCTTTATGATGTATTTATAAAGTTGATAAAAAGAAGCATTTGATCTTGGTTCAAATTTTCGAACAGTATTTTCTACTGATTTTATTAAAGATTCAATATGAATCATTGTTTTTCTATCTGTTTTGGTAGTAGAAAATTCATTGACTCTGACTCTATAATACGGATTTTGTACAATCCCTACTTTATTTGCTTTTTGAGCCACTTCAACATAAAATTCAAAATCTTCGTAAATATAACCCTCTCCATACTTAATTTCGTTTTGCAGAAGAAATTCTCTATTGTACAATTTATTTACCGAAAAATAAGTAGTAGCAGCTAGTAAACTTTCACATTTTTCTTCTTGTAACAGATCAGTAAATAAAAATTTATCATTATTTACATACACCAAACCTCTATCTTCATAGTAGTAAGCCCAATCACAGACTACAAAATCACACGACATTCCTTCTGCTTTATGAAACATTGTTTCTAAAGTGTTTAAATCTAAAAAATCATCACCATCTACAAAAAACACATATTTACCCTTTGCTATTCTTAGCCCACGATTACGAGCCGTTCCTTGTCGCATATTTTTCTCTTGTTCAAATATTTGAATAGGAAAATCACGATGATTTTTTTTAAAGTCTTCGATTATTTCAAGTGTATTATCAGTGGAACAATCATCAATAATAATAATTTCTACTTTACCTTTAAAGGTTTGATCAACTATTGAAAACAATGCTTCTTCAATGAATCTCTCAACGTTATAAGTTGGGATTATCACAGATATATCCATTTTCATAAAAGCCTCCGATGTATTATTTTTACTTTATCTAAGTTATATAAGTCTTTAACTTAAGGAAATACTATGATTTCTCACCTTGAAAATCCCTCTCCCGATTGGTCTATCCAACAATAAAGGCTACTTGACAAGTAACTGTTCAAATAACCATTCTTGCATGGCGGTAAGGATACATGTATTCTTTAGGACAAAGCTTGCAAATTGCTTTTCTTGAGTAATCGGGTGTGAACTTATATCTTTCAGGATTGTCTGTCGGTATAGCCTTAATTGTGCAGGAGCACTATCAATGCTATTTTCAAATTTGCCTTCCTCTGGAAGCAAACGCTTCTAAATTGTTTTGGAGCCTCTCCCAACATTCTTGCCATAGCTCTTATACTATATACGTTTGTTCCGCCTCTAATCCTTTATTTAGTTTGCCGCACGCTGCGCTGCTAAAGGCTTTGATTCTACCGATACGATATAAATCCTCAGTGACTTATCAGGACCTTTTCTCGCATAATAAAGCCACATGAACAATAAAAGGTACCGGTAGGAGAGTTGGATTAAAACTCTCGTACCAATAACTTCTTCAGTCACATGCTTCTTGTAATGGCTAGCAGATTTATTTAAACAAGGCCATGCCCCAATTCCGAATCTTGATCTTCCGTTACTACCTCGAGAAAATGTTCAATATCTTGGATCTTGTTCTAAAAAATAAAATTTATTATAATATAAATCACTCACATTTTGCAGGAAAATTCTAATATGCTTTTTTATAATATTTTGATCAATAATTTTTACAAACGATCAAACTTTATTTTTATCTTCCACTGATAAGAACATAAAATACCACGGTATAGGAAGTAATATAAATGAAGGTAGTAGTAGCCAGGAAAACGCTGTAATCCTTAGTATACTTATTTTTAACGCTCACCTATAAACTAGGAGATATTAAAAGGGACCTCGCCCTCAAAAGACAATTTTATTTTAAGTTTCGTTTTAGATTCTCCATAAAAATAAAGCGAGTATAAAACTACAATAAAAACAGTAATATCATTACTAGCTTATATTTATATTGTTCAGGTACGTATAACCTAAAAAAAGAGCATACACCCATAGGCACTCGCCCAGTATAGCAAAAATATTACGTTTTGTTAATTACTTCTGTAGTAATGAAAAAAGGAAATATAGGATGATTAACCGCAGTTTATAATCTCACCTATGCGTACCGCGTCCTTCTTTGATTTCGTCTCAACTTGATTCAGACGTTTGTTTAGACAAAAAACTGCGTCTGAGGATAACGATATCTAGGGTAGAGAAGACACTTACTCGTACCTATTTTTCTTTGCGATTAATCTGTGAATTCATCTCCAAACCATATTGTCATAGGAGTAACACCTTGGTTAACTTCAGAAAAATCATACGTGCGAAAAGCCTTAAGCGGATTTTTCAAATTTAGATATTTGGAACTATTACAACTCACTCAAAATTCAAAAATATAAATGTTAATTTTGCTTTATTATGAAATTAGTTAATACCTCATTAAAGTGAGTTTCTTCTTCAAGCATTGGATTGTGACCACTTTTTTCAAAGACAACTTTTTTTATTTGAGGGAAATTAGAAATAATTGGTTCCCACAGAGTAGTTGGAGCAACTAAGTAATCAAACCTTCCTAGACCTACAAGGATCGGTTTATTTAATTCATTTAAACCCTCTGTAATATCTATTTTGGCAAAAGCATCTCCCCATAAATAATCTATGATTTCCATATTGGTAAAAACGCCTTTCCACAAATAAGAAGCATCAAAGTTGTAATCATAAAAGCTCATTGCTCCCATTCGTAAGCACATATGCACAAATCTTCTTTCAGGATCTTCTTCAATATCACTTTGTAATAATGCCATACCTTTAGTTAGTACATCTTTTCTTTCTTTAATGGCATCTTGATTAAAGAATAAATTACTGCCCTCTTGTCTTTTCTTACTATTTGTTGGAGCAGCATTTAATAACATAATTTTATCAATGTTGTCAGGATATTTTTTTGCATACTCCAATGCCATAAAGGCATGACCGGAATGACCTAGAATAACGATTTCTGTTAAATTTAACGTCAATCGTACTTTTTCAATATCTGAGAGAATTTTATCTAGTGTATAGTCTTCTGGTACAAGTTTTCTAGGTGGTCTCACAAAACCCCTATGATCCATGAAAACAAATTGGAAATCTCGAAATAATTCTTCTGAGTATAAGCGAGGGTAATATACACTGCTACCTACTACTAATACTGGCTTGCCAGTCCCTTTTATACAAATATTCAATTCAAAACCATCACTAACAATACTTTTATATTCATTCATTTTAATATTCTCCTTTTGCTTTAATTAGAAGAGCTACCAACAATGAATGCTCTCCTTTAAATCACGCCCTTTCCTTCTTCTAATCGTCTTGTCTTTTCCATAGAACGTTCTAACATTCTATATCACCTCTATCATTCGTTTTACTTTATTTACTTTTTTATATTTCCATTCAGTAACTTATATGTTTGATCAAAAGTATAGCCATTTGAAAAAAATAATCAAACAAACTCTTAATAATATGCCTTAAATATTATTGCCACATTCGACAGTGATTAATTCTTTTTATAAAAAGAGATACACAAATGAGAGTATCTCATGATCCTCCGTGTAAAGGTTGTGTAGATGACCTCCTTGATAATCAAGTTAATGAAAAAAATACCCCCCCAGAAATTCTAGGCGGGTAGCTATACCTTACTGGACGGACTCACTCAACTGTTTGAATAGACGCTTTGCTTCGAATAGGACTTTTTCTTCATCGATTGTTTGGCATGTGCCGTTCAGCACGAGTGCCTTTCCTTGTACGTATACATCGGAAACGTCTTGACCGGAAGCAGAATAAACGATATGAGAGACTGCATAGTCTTCTGGTTGTAGATGCGATTTATCTTTCGGATTTATAGTGATAAAATCAGCTTCTTTCCCTGGTTCTAATGATCCGAGTTGCGGCTGGCGAATTACGTGTGCTCCTTCAATCGTAGCTAGTCTTAAGACTGTTTCTGCTGACATAAGCCTTGCATCTTCATGTACACCTTTTTGTAATAAAGCAGCAAATCGTAACTCTTGGAACATGTCTAAGTTATTATTAGAGGCTACACTGTCTGTCCCAATTCCGACCTGAATGCTACGCTTAAGTATTTCAGGAACGTTGGCAATACCTGAACCTAGTTTCAAATTACTTACTGGGTTATGAGCAATCGCAACATTATTTTCCGCTAATATACCTAGATCTTCTTGATTTAAATGAACACCGTGAGCAATTACAGTTGGTTGATTAAACATGCCGATCTGCTGTAAATAAGCTACTGGCCGTTTTCCATAATCATCTATACTCTTTTGTACTTCTTGAGTACTTTCCGATGCATGAATATGGACTGGTAGAGAATGGTCATCTGCAATTCGAATTGCTTCTTCTAGCATCCTCGTTGTACAAGTATAAGGTGCATGAGGAGCGACCATTGTTGATAACCTTCCATTCGCCGCACTCTTCCATTTCTCAGCAAACCGTTCAGACTGTTTAACCGATTCGCGTTGTTCTTCTTCTGAGCCAAAACTAAATAATGTTCGAGAAAAAACAGACCGAATCCCCGTTTCACCAATAAAAGAGGCAATCTCGTCCGCGTCAATGTTCATCGGATTAAACATATCAGAAAACATGGTTGTCCCTGACTTTAACATCTCTACAATTCCTAGAGCCGTACTCCACTTAGAAGTCTCTGTCGTATATCGCCCTTCAGCCGGCCAAACTCTCGTCTCAAGCCATTCCTTCAACTGCATATCGTCACCTATACCACGTAAAATAGTCATATGCGTATGGGCATGTGCATTAATTAGACCAGGAAGAACCCATTTTCCACATAAATCAACAGTATGATCAACATTTTGAATCACCACATTACTTTTTTCTCCAATAGAATGAATTTTACCGTCTTCGACAACCATTACACCATCTTCAATAACTTGATTTTGTCCATTTACAGTAATAAATTTTCCATTTGTATATGCTGTTCTCATATGTTATCTCCTTATAATGTAAGTTTGAGTGCTCTATCCTTAATTCTTCAACTAATTAATACCGTACATTCTAACGTCAGAGGGGTATTGCTCTCTTATATCTATATTAAAATCTAAATATTCTAACAAATAAAAGTAGTTTTTTTCCATATCTGATAGAAATTCATGTTGTCTTTCATTTTTTATTTTTGTTGATCTTCAACTAGAAGATCTTGAACCTTTGGCTATAGTCTGCACCAATACCTAAAATCCATTTATCAACGTTAAATATTCTTTTCCTTTTCACCATAAAAAACACCCCTTTAGATAATGATATCCAAAGGGGTAAAACGGCGCAACTTTTTTTCAGAATGATTAAAATTCTCTCAAAAAAATTTAAAAAATCTGCCGATGTTGGCAGATTTTCTTTGGTTATTTGTTGTTAACAGATGCATGTTTTACGCTTTACTCCGACTTTTCCTTTAGCCTCAATTTTTTCAAGGTATTGCGGGGCAAATGGTACTTTACATGCTGTTTGACCAACATCGACATGTACCTTACCGATCTTTTCTGCGACCTGTATTGATTCATCATATAAACTCTTAATTGAACTACCTATACAAATAACAAATGCATTCATCGTATATCGTACACGGTTCTTCTCCTCATGAATGGTACTCGCTACTCGTGTCATAAGTTGACGGATTTCTGCCAAATTGAGTTCTTCGTCAGGCGTAATGGAAAGATAATTCGCATAGGTACTCCACCCACAGGAAGCTACCATTTCTTTATCAGATTCTATCCATTCCCGTGCAAGTTCTAATGCAAAATCACTCTCTGCAGCAACACCTGCAACCGTATACTCGGCTAGACTGTACCAATAAGCGTTATTTACCCACTGTTGCAAACGCTCTTTAGGCATCAACTTCGGGTTAACACTAAGCCCAGCTAAATACATCGCATCATGATTTCCTGTTTCATATAGAGCAAGTGCTAATTCCTGATCTTTTTTCACATGCTTGACAAGCTTCTTCAGATCTCCAACCTTGACACCAAAAACAGGCTCTTTTGCTCCGTGGCGAAAATATGTTTTTCTTGTTTGTTCGGAACCTAAACTCTCTAATGTTTTCATCATTTCTTCAACAGTCATTACGGCACCTACTTTCAGCTCTTTTATCACATTTTATCATACAAAATTAGCGACTGCGCTGGTGATAGCGACCGGCGAGAATAAAGCACACTAAGTACCTGATAAAGGTATTAAAAAATGTTAACTGGATAATTTAATTAAGAGCTTTTTCTGTACCAAATGAAACGTAACGACAACTTAAATGTAGGAGGAAAAAACATGGATGCATTATATACGGCAAGTGCCACAACTTCAGGAGGCGGACGTCAAGGAAAAGTAACTTCTTCAGATGGTATCATTGATTTTTCTCTTTCAATGCCAAAAGGGTTAGGCGGAGCTGGTGGAAACGGAACAAACCCGGAACAATTATTTGCTGCGGGTTACTCTGCATGCTTTGATTCAGCACTAAACTTAGTTGCTCGCCAAGAACGTAAGAAAATTGAAAGTGAAGTAACAGCAGAAGTTTCTATTGGAAAAGACACAGATGGTGGTTTCGGTTTATCCGTCAACATGAAGGTCGATATTAAAGGCGTCACACAAGAAGAAGCTGAACAGCTCGTAAACACAGCTCACACCGTTTGTCCATACTCCAAAGCAACAAAAGGAAATATAAACGTTGACCTCCAAGCAAAAGCAATTTAATCAAAAGGAAGTACTTAGCGTGAAGAAAATAAAGTAAAAGTAAAGGATAGATTAAAGCAGGTTTTATTTGCTTTATCTATCCTTTTTATACATCTTTCTCGTATCTATAGATTAACCAAAATAATGATCTTACTTAATTTGATTTCCAATCATAAATGTGATCATAATTCCGAACTTGTGAATTACCATCATGATCACTCCTGCCACAATTTGATCAATCTGAGTATTATACCACGAGGGGAATAAGGTAAAAGAACCAGCCTCAGTAGGCATACAAAGAGCAGCAAAATCAACAAGGAATGGATAACTCAACTTCCCCATAAAACCATTAAGGACAAATAAAATACAGGCAGGCATCAGAATAAGTCCGCTTAGAAATGCATAACGTTTCTTTTTATCCGACCTATCTGAGGTCACCAATGGACTCCATACATTAAATGATAATAAAAACATCAGAAGAACATACCCACTATGGAGAGAAGGCTGTTGCAAAAAGATCTGAAACATAAAAGGCAGATGATATAACAAGAACATACAAGCAAATATGATGAGAGAGGTTATAGGGGAAATTATAAATCGAAGCTTTCCTTTTAACAGGAACATTGCCTTGACCTGTTCTTGAAAGATTTTAGGAATTCCACCTAATATCAAAGGCGGCACAATAAAGAAAAGAATACTCATATAAATCATATGAACCGTGAATGATAAATGGCTGAAAGTAGATAAGGGACTTCCTGTAGGAATGTATATCAAAACTAATCCTAAATAAAAGAGAAACGCTTGCATAAGAGGAAGCTTTCCCCCGGTAAAGTTTATAAAGAATATAAGATAAACAATGCCTACAAGTACTAAACTCACTAATAAAGGAACATTCCACGTCATACTTCCAGTCCAGTAAAGAGAAAACATGAAAATCCTCCTGTCTTCGCTCATACAGTATTGGATATGTATTTATGTTATGACTAATTTATGGAAGTGTTCTCGAATAGAATAAAATCACAATTCAAAAGACACATCTGTATATGCTTTAGAACAATGCTTTTAGCTTCTGCTAAATCTCCTACCGTTGTGAAATTACTTTGTTTAAATTTTTTCATTCTATGTGGATTTATCCATATGGATTTTTCAGACTATGTGTGAGGATGACCAAAAAAGGCCTTCAAAAATGGAGGTTATTCATAATCTTGAGTTAATGAAATATCCAAGTCCCATAAATATAAAAAGCTAAAAAACATGATTGTATTGCCAATGATAAGTCAATAACTCTTTACCATCACTGCAAATGCAATTCCTATTGGACCTAATACAAACGTAAGCATAAATAAAGGACTAGGTAATTGAAAAAATAAATTTGGAAGCCAAACCAAAATACAGATTATAAAACAGGCTAAAGATAGATTTTTAAATTTTTTTAAACCTGTGTCTTTCATTTCTACCACCTTTTATACTTTATTGACACCCATAAACCAACCTTTGAGATTTAAAATAAAAGACTACATTAATAGCCATCATCTTTTCTAGAACACCCATGTCATCATACCAAGTTATAATTCTTGTTATTAAACGAAGGTCACTATCACAATCGAAATAACCGTATTTAGCATAATCTAAGTCATGGCACATACAAGCCTTGTCTAAAAGGTCTTTAGGCGTTCCGCCACCATGTCCTGGTCCGCACCAATTTCCCCAAATAGGTATAGGAATTCCTGAAGAATCATATTCTTGATCTAATTGATTCATAAGTTTCCCTGTTTCCATCACAAACTCAGACTGTCCATCTTCTATTGCTTTTTCCGTATTAAAATGAACTCCATCTTCAGAAATAGTTACGTATTGTTTTAAAACCTCTTGTACTACTTCGAAACTACTATTTTCATCAATAGTTTGATTTGACCTTTTCATTGTCTTCACTCCTTTCAACTATTATCACTAAAAATCTCTATTCCAATAAAGCGCCCTTTAAAGAAGACCATTCTTGAGTATTCATGATGTACTGGTACTCGAGTATAGCCACCATAATTTAAGTAGACGTAAATCAATTTTTGTACTCAATCAACCAACAATCCTGATATTCTCCTTCGTGAAGCTCACGTTTAGGAAGAATTTTAACTTTTTCAAAACCACACTTCTCATAACATCTTATTGCCCTCGTATTTCTTATTTGAGGGTCCATAACTACCCTGTCTGCTTTTTTATGTTCAACTAAGTAGTTAACAATAAGAGTAACAAGCAACGTTCCAATCCCTTTATTCCAATGTTCTACTTCCCCTATGAATTGGTCTATTCCAAATATGTTTTCGTTCTCTGAATAGTCATAAGCTTTATATTCAGCTTCTGTTATTTTGTAACATTGTATATAGCCTATTGGTTCATTTTTATATTCTAAGATGAAAGGTTTGACGTAATGCTTCCCTTCCACTCTTGGACTATATTTTGAGATCACTTCATCTAAGCTCAAAGGAGAATCTCCATAGAACTCCAAAATCCTTGAATCATTCAACCACTTCACCATTAGAGTATAATCATCGGGTTTCATACTTCTTAATAAAAGCTCATCACTTTTTATCATTATTTTCGACCCCTCCGAAAAATGCCAACTTAAATAACTATATTCCGTATCCAACTACCCTACCCGTTACCTGATTATTTCAAATCCCCATAATTTGCATACGGAGTTATTCATTCATCCATCCAGATAACCATATCCAAAGGGGAAAAAGAGCCCGTTTTGAAAAAGGTTGATCAAAACAAGTTCTCAAACAGTTATATCTCGTTAAGCAATAACCTCCTCTTTATAAAATAAGTTTGCTCATTTTAACGAATTTCCCATAAGGTAAAAATTGAAGATCGAAATCATTCTTGTATTTTCTCTGATTTGTAATCATATACGATTATATTAATAACATTATATGATTCTTCTGCTATTGCTTTGTTAGAATTTTTATACCCATTGTATGTTATTAAAGCCTTCCATAGAGCCCATCCTCTTGCTCTGTTCCAAGTTTCTTCTTTCATATTTAATACATTCTTGAATATCTTTCTACTATTTTTATCAAAAAATGTCCATGCCATTGTAGCATCACAAGCAGGATCTCCTACACCCAATATTCCGAAATCAATGACTGCACAAAGCCTTCCATCTTTAACTAGTATATTTCCTGGTGCTATATCACCATGAACCCAAACAGGTTCTGAATCCCATTTAGAATCTAATGCCAGTTCCCAAATTTCTTTCAATAAGTGTTCATTAAAAGTATCTTTATTATTCTCAATTGCATCTCTAGACTCTTCATCGTATACAGCTATAGATCCACCTCTATAAAAATTATGCTTCCCAGCTAAAGGACCCCCACTAGCATCAATAGATTGTAATTCAATTAAAAATGTTCCCAAGTCTCTTGCAAATTGATGAAGATCATTAAGATTCTTTTGAGACAATGTCTCACCCTCTAACCACTTATTGATAGACCAAGGCCATGGATATTCTTCACTAGGATTACCTTTAGCCAATGGTGTAGAAATTGGTAAAGAAAGTTCTTTGTTTAATATTGGTAGCCATATTTGTTCTTTCTCCACTTGGGGAACATAGGATGCTGCACTTGGTAACCTTACACTCATATGTTCACCTAAATGAAAAGTTCTATTATCATTCCCACTAAATTTTACAGGTCTGATCTCTAAATCAGACCATTCGGGAAATTGTCCATTTATTAACCTTACAACTAAATCGACGTTAATATTATTGAGGCTTTCAACGTTAGATGTTCTTCTTCTTTTCACCATAAAAACACCCCTTTAGAAAATCATATCCAAAGGGGTGTAACGATTCAACTTTTTTAAAACGGTGCGTCTTTATTTCAAAACTAATAAATAGAGGAATTGAAATAAAACTTCCCACTTCTATTTTAGTGGTATCTTTATCTCCAGGTCTTTTAATACTTCAAGATTTAGCATTTTTACAGTCACTACTTTTAATGGTTCATCTTTGTTTATAGGCTGGAACTCTTGAACATAGGTGTTTTGTTTGATTCGTTCCGGATATCCTTTTAAGTCCAATGAATCACTTGTTAAATTATTCCCCGCCTTATCTTCAAGCCATACATTGTTATAGCTGAAATGATCATCGTAAGGAAAATCACTTTCCACTTCGAAGTATAACAGCGTCTTATCCTCTTCGTACTCCACATCTGTTACAATAATTTTCTCCATTTCATCTTTAGCCAGGGTAATTGGCAATTGATCTATTTGTAAAGGTTGTTCAACCCTTGAATGTTCGTCACCAATTATAGTTACAAGGAAGGGACTGACCGTTAAAAACTCCGTACTTTCTTCCAAAGGAGAAAATCGATATTCCATATGCATAACAAGTTTATCTCCTTCATCACCACCCGAACCAGATCCGGACACTTGGGTAAGTGATTCCCCTTGAGCATTTAGCAAATTAAATGCAAGACCATCATTCATTATTGGATCTTCGTCAATAGGCGAAATTAGATCGACTGATAGTTTAATTCCTGCCGGTCCAAGCTTAACTGTTTTCACCGTCATCTTTGTATCGTTATAAACGACTGTTTGGTTGGATTCTATCGTTTCTACTTCTTCCTCAGACTTGGTAACCGGAATATCAAAATTCCACTCTCCTTGTACATTGCCTATTTGTTTTAATTCTATGCTTAAATCAAATGAATCTGGTAACTCTTCTGTAGTCTTTATATCAAGTACACCTGCAAATTGATTATCAGATACAAATTGTCCTGTCCGACCATCACCAAAATTAATTTCCTTACCATCAACTTTTAGCGTTAGTTCTCCTAGCTCACCATACGTGCTAGGAAATTCTTGTATATAACTGATCGACAAACGGGTCCCATCGAAAAAGATATCCTCTATCGTTAAGCTTATATTCTGATCAGTATCCGTTTGAGCTATCTTTTCTGATAATCCCTTTTCACTAGCGATTTCAAGCCCTCTATCCCCTACAAATTCAAAAACAGAATTCAAAATTGGAATAGGTGATAATACTTTTGCCATGGCTGGAGAAACAAAGGCAGAACCAATTAACACACAAGTTGCTAAAAATGCTGCCCCTATTAAAGGGTACAATTTTCTTCTTGGTTTCTTATGCTTCGTTTTCGCTCTCTTTATAGCAACATCTATTGTTTTATTAAGTTTTTCATGAGGTACATCAATGTTTTCAATCGCTTCTTTTATATCGGGATTTTGATTATTCATTTATACACTCCTCCTTTAACTTGACTTTCAATTGGTTAATGGATCGATGTAAATTGGTTTTAACCGTTCCTTCAGGGCATTCCAAAAGTTCAGCTATTTGTTTTACCGATAGATCTTTATAATATCTAAGAACAACGACTGTCTTATATTTCTCATCTAACTGATCAATTGCTTGAAGTAAGTCTAATTTATCTGCTGAATCTATTCGTTGCGAAGATTCAATTTTCTCCAATGAATCTTGTTCAATGGAAATCACTTTATTTTTTTTCTTAATATCATCCAATGCAGTATTGATTAAAATTCTGGTTAGCCATGTTGAAAAGTAAGATGCTTCTTTTACATTCTTAATTGAAATGTAAGCTTTATAAATGGTTTCTTGAACAATGTCCAAAGCATCGCTTTCATTTCTCATATACATGAATGCCATTCGATAAAGTTTTTCTTTTTCCTTATGAATAAGCTTCAAGAATGCTTTCTCATCCCCTTTTTGAGCTTTTTTCACCAAATTTAAATGGAACATATTCGCACCCCTTTCTCTAAGTCATTGGTTAGACAGACATCAACGCTATTTCGTTTCAATAATATTTTAATTAAAAAAATGCACTTAACGTGCGATCACAAATGTATGATTGCGATTTAATTCCAACCATTGATTTCATTTCATTTTATCTTAGTGAAAGAAGGCAAAACGCAAAAAATCCGCGCCATGTATATCGCGGATTGATTTCATGAGGTCTATGACTATGCTAAAAGCCAAATTCCCTATTTATTTCCATGCCAATCGTAAAATAGAGCTCAGTTTAATTCAATCTTCATCATCGGCACAACATTACCAATACTTCTGTAAAAACTTGACTGCTGAATCCAAGTTAGCCTGATCCGCAACTGCAAAAAAATCATTGAGATTATTTGAATAGGTAAATCCTATTGAAGCAGGTGCAGAAGGATTTAAGCGAAAAGATTTACCTCCAAGCAATTGGAAACTCTCGGTGGCTGCTCCCCCTTGTGTTCCTTCAAGGAAAGAATCGAATAATGGCATCGTAGGTTCTTTGGGCTGAATTGGATTAAGAATGGATCCCCAATTGGCAGGCAAATGCTCCCTATGTTTTGGGTAAAAATTTTTTGAACTTACCATTCCCCATCCCTTTGTACTTCTTTCAATACTATACTCAATGTTCCCTGTACCAATAGAGAATAAAAAAATGTTTTTTAACTTCTTTTTGGCTGTGCCCACTGCAAATGATACTGCCAATGTACTAGGATTGCTGGCAACAACCGCCCCATCTAAAAAGCCTTGATACGACTGAAAAAGGACAGGAGACGCATTACTCCTTAACACAACATCGCTGACAAGTTCATTCAAATGAGGTGATCCAGGAAAATTATGATAATAAACGGGTGTAAATGTAGATAAATCGAATGAGGGAATCATCACCTTCTTTTTCAGGTCTTTCAATTTAAGGTCTTGAAAAAAAGCTTGCGTCAGACTTTCAAGTCCTTCAAAGTCAACCGCTTGATTAAAAAAAAATGCTCCTCGCCTGATGTTGCCAAATGCCAATTCGACATTTCGCTTATTATTAAAGAAATTAAATACCTCTTCTACTGTCCTTCCGCTCGCTAATGCAGCAGCAATAAATGAACCAACTGAGGTACCGGCAAACAGATTGGTTTTTCTAACAAATCCTTTACAACTATTATCAAGCCGCTCTAGAAGCCTTGCACTTATAGCTCCTCGTAACGCACCTGCATCAAACGTCATAATCCTGTAAGCCATATTACTTACCACCCTCTTAAAAGTTATATGTCTTACGTAATCAATATGCTAAAGGAGGCACAAATTTTCTAATTATTTCATATGGATTCGGACAAGTAATAAATAGCTATTTTTTTATTCTATTTCGTATACCTCAACGCTGCCAATACTCACGTTAAATACTAATGCTTAATCGAGAGTCCCAGCCAACAAAGAGTCTATGGGATGGTGTTGATAGAAAGGTGTATAATTTATTAGGAGAGGTGAGCTACATGGTAGAAAAATTAAATAACCTTATTCCAGAGGATTATTGGAGAGCTATAGTTGAAAATGATTCTTCCTATGACGGTGTATTTTTTTATGCTGTCAAAAGTACAGGGATATTTTGTCGTCCTTCTTGTAAATCAAGAGTTCCTAACATCGAAAATGTCCTCATTTTTAAAAATTTAGATAAAATCCACACCACAAATTTTCGTCCTTGTAAGAGGTGTAAACCTCATAATTTGCTTTTACCAGAGGAAGAATGGATTCAACAAATAGTAGAGTGGATTATGCAAAATTATCATAAGCAACTCACTTTAGAAAAGTTAGCTCAGATTGGCCATGGGAGCCCTTATCATTTGCAACGGACATTTAAACGTCTGACAGGGATGAGTCCACTTGAATATATTCAACATGTACGAATGAATAAGGCTATTTATTACCTTTTGTATACAAATAAGTCCATTACAGACATAGGAATAGAAATAGGTATTTTTAATACGTCATATTTTAGTACACTATTTAAAAAAAAGACAAAACTTTCACCTGTAAATTATAGAGTAAAATACCAAAAATAGATCTTTAAAAGGAAAGATCTAATAATGTAGCAGGAAGAAAAATAAATATTATCGAATGAGAGAGCAAGAATTTGAAAGTATATACTTCGGCAACATTTTATAATGAGTTTGGTCATTATAAAAAATGTTTGAGGAAGTGATTATATGCATAAAACTATTGACCCGAAAATTCTTTATTTTGGGACTCCCGTGGTCCTTATTAGTACAATAAACGAAGATGGGACATACAATTTAGCACCAGTATCATCTGTATGGTGGATAAATCAATCCTGCATGCTTGGGATGAGTAGCAAATCTCAAACAGTCACTAATTTATTGAGGGAGGGTCAATGTGTTTTAAACCTCCCATCAGCAGAGCTTGTTGAAGCTGTAGATCGATTAGCGCTGTTAACTGGGAAAAGTCCAGTACCAGAATACAAAATAGACATGGGTTATCAATATGAGGGTAATAAATTTGGAAAAGCAGGACTAACTGCTATACCTTCGGACAATGTTCGTGCACCACTTGTAAAAGAATGTCCTATTCAATTAGAGTCTTTAGTCCAGAAGGATCATTCTTTTGAGTCACCAAGTGCTATCAAAGCATTTGAAATGAAAATTGTAACAACTCATATCGATGAATCAATATTAATGGATGGAGGGAAAAGTTATATAGACCCTGAGAAATGGAAACCGTTGATAATGAATTTTTGCGAGTTTTTTAGTCTAGGTCCCAAATTGTATCCATCGAAATTAGCAGAACCATTTACGTCTAAATTTTATAACAATTAGTTTTTAAGTGTAGTTTTCAACTATTCTTTTTATGAATTTGTACAATAAATGAAGCTATTTCAGATAGAGAGGATTTGGGTATGACAACTCTTAAATTCAGTATAATATCCAAAGGGGTAAAACGGGTAAACTTTCAAATCTACAGCTGCGGACGATTCTAACGCAGTTACGTATGATTCAGAATAAAAACGGTACAACCGTCCCTACAAAGGATAGCTGTACCGTTATCTATTAATTATGACCTAAATTCTCTGGCCACCAAACGACTCGGTTTGATTCAGGTTTCCAACGCCCTAATACATACCAAAGCGTATCGTCATCAGGGCTTTGATGTACGTTTAGCATTAAACCGTTCTGCAACTGAACCACATCATTGTCTCTCCCGTTAAATTCGGTAAACGTATTGGTTGTCCATTCAATTTTGTCACCGTTCACTTGTCCCATTCTATTCCAAGTTGGATGATGCCCTCTCGTACCTTCAAACATGGTTAAAATCAGACCATTATCAAGTTGTAAGGAAACAGGGTCACGTCCGTGGTCTTCGTAATTAGACGAATCAGTGAAATCAAATGAGTTACCGTTTTGTGTACCCGTACTGTACCAAAGACCATTATTCCATTGACTTTTATGAACTTCTAATACACTACCATTGTCAAGTGCAGTTATAGAAGGAGTTCTCCCTGCATCATATTTATTACCTAAACTATTCCATTCAATTTTACCATCTTTATATCGTCCTAAATTGTAGTAAAGGTTATTACTCATATCACTTCCATTTTCATGAACCTCTAGTACATCTCCATTGGCAAGGACGGTCATAGAAGGATCTTTTGCATGTTCATTGTAAAAATTACCTACACTATACCAATCAATCTCACCTGTTTTTTCATCGTATCTACCTAAATTGTAAAAGAGTTTTTGTTTCCAATAATGTCCTAGATGAATATCTATTATATGACCATTTGGAAGGGTAGATGCAGTAGGACTGAATCCTGTATCATATTCTTTTGGATACGACCAATACATCTTTCCATCGTTATACTCACCAAATTGATAATAAAGCTTAAGGTCATACTCTTTAATCGCTACAACAAGACCGTTATCCAATACAGTGATAGCAGGGCTATTTCCTCTTGAATACTCGGGATCAGGATTCACCAAAACATCCGATAATATTTCAAGTCCAAACTCTTTACCCAGTTTAAATGCTGATTTTTCTTCTGAAGCCGATACTTCATGTGGAACTAACATACTTACGAATAATAGTATTGCTAAAAATAGTTTAGTGAATAAAGAAAAAATTTTCATTTGTTACCTCCTTAATTTTTGTAGGACAAATAATAATTTTTGAATATTTCGAATGATTATAAACATCCTCTTAAGATTTACCAGCTAAGGACCTTGGAGCGTAAAGGGGTGAAGAATTAGGGGTTTCACTCCATTTACCACATTCAGAAGAATCAATCATTACTAACAGTTATGAATGAACTTAAAAGCGGTACAACCGTCACAATAATGTGATAGTCCTACCGTTTGTTTCATATTTTTAAAACCAAACCATTTTATCTCCTTCTTGACGACCAAGATTATACCACAGTGTTCCATTGCCATCTTCATGAACGTCAACGACTACACCATTGTACAGTACGGCTAAATCATTATTTTGCCCTTTACTATAATTACCACCTAGCGTATACCAATTAATTTCATCACCTTCTCTTTTACCTAATCGATACCAAGCGTCAGTGCTGTTTCCTGTATGGACTTCTAGTATATGACCACTAAGTAATACAGCTATAGAAGGTAAGTATCCATTATCATATTGAGTTTTAGGCGACCAACTTATAGAATAACTACCTATCGAACCTATCCTATAAAAAAGAGGAATATGCGAAGGTCTTCCGAATTCTTCAGCGACATTTATTATATCCCCATCGTGAAGTTGAGCTATAACTGTTTCTTGGATATTACCTCCATAACGATTACCTACATTAAACCAATTCATTGTGGAGTATGTTTCATCGTAACGACCGAAAGTGTAATAACCACCCCCGAACAATTGACCTTCATGGACTTCCATTACAACCCCGTTACTAAGTGTGATAAGGTCAGGTCTTCTTCCTGTATCATATTGTTTCCCTACCCTATACCAAATAATTTTACCGTCTTCATAACGTCCTAAGTTGTAAAAAAGTCTACCACTACCAGTGTCATGAACCTCTAGGATATGACCGTTGTCCAGTACCGTTACAGAAGGATTCTGTCCTGTGTCATATTCTTCAGGATAAGTCCAATATAATTGTTCATTTTTATATTCTCCTAATTGATAAGAAAGTTTCCCTTGATAATCTTTAATTGCTATCACAAGACCGTTATCAAGTACCGATATCGAAGGATTATTTCCTCTAGCGTAGTTACGATCAGGATTAACGTCAATATCTTCGATATTCAATATATCTAGTTCTACGTTTTCGGTTGAAGCTGATACCTGATTAGGTATAAATGCACTTAAGAATAAAAGAGTGGTTAAAACTAATTTAGTTAACAAAGAAAACGTTTTCATTTTTTGCCTCCTGATTTTTTAATTCTGATTCTTACTTGCAATAATCAATCTCTCCTATCGATCGCACTCCCCTCTATTTATCTCAAACACCTAATTCTTCAGACTACTATAAATATCCTTCTTTATAGGAGAAAAACATCCCCACAATAAAGACCGCTGAGGATATTTGGCTGCTAGTTTGGAAATTGGAATAAAGTTTGATGTAAAACGTCTGAAAACCCTTATTTTACAGCAAATGAAAAGCACCCGTTTTGAACAAAGATTGATCAAAATGGGTGCTTCTCTTTAAATTGTTACCTTAATTTTCATAAAAAAGTTTGATCAAAAGTATATCCAGAGGGGTAAAACGGTACAACTTTTTTGTAACTGACACAATTTCACCTTAGATCGACCGATATATCAGAATTTACTCCGATATACAACTTCCCCCCGTTTACTATCCAATATATAACCAATCACCGCCGCTAAAAGTGTAGGCAAAGTCCAGCCTAAACCATTTTCATATAGAGGAAGTAAATTTAAGGTGGAACTTATTCCATCAATACGGATATTAAATGTATCTAGCACTTCGTAAAAGGCAAATAATGTCGCGACTGAAACGGCGAAGACATACATTTTTTTGCTTTCTCCAAAGAAGTGCTGGAATAACGATAGGGTAACGAGCGCAATCGATATTGGGTAGATGAAAACAAGTAATGGTGTAGCAATTTGTAAAATCAGATCCAAACCAAGGTTTGTAAACAACATACCGACAACAATGAAAATGATTACGTATTTTTTATAAGAAAACTTCGGAAAAATCTCATTAAAAAAATGGGCACAAGCATTAATAAGTCCAACGCAAGTGGTTAAGCATGCAAGGATAACAATAGCCCCGAATAACAAATTCCCGCCATATCCAAATAACTGCTGAGAGGCTAGAACTAATATTTCGGCCCCATTTTCAAGTGGTTCGTCATGTGGTAGTACACGTCCGATCCAGCTGAGTGATAGATAGACAATGGTTAAGCCAACTGCTGCAATGAGTCCAGCAATGACTGTTCCTCGTATTAAATCTTTTTCCTTGGTCACCCCTTTATCTTTTATTCCATTGATAATGACGATCCCAAAGGCAAGGGCAGCGACAGCATCCATTGTGGAATACCCTTCCAAAAACCCTTTAAGAAAAGGATTGGCTTGGAACTTTTCTACGGCTATTGCATCTGTATAATTAAATGTCGAAAATGCACGAACAAATAATATCGCTAGCACGATGAGTAATGCAGGTGTAAGGAGCTGACCCACATGGTCAATAACCTTTTTAGGATTTATACTGAATAAGTAGGTCAAGCCGAAAAAAACGACTGAGAACAAGAATAAAGGTAGTCGACCTTCGACGCTAAACACTTGCATAAAACCTAACTCATATGCAACATTCGATGCACGCGGGATGCCATAAAAGGCACCAATAGACATATAAATAACAATGGCAAAAGCAAGACCAAAGACAGGGTGAACACGTTGCCCAATAGATAATAGTCCATTATTGGACAGCGAGACAGAAATAATTGTCAAAAAAGGCAAGAAGACTGCAGTTAAAATAAAACCAGATATCGCAGCAACAAAGTAGTTGCCGGATTCCATACCAAGATAAGGCGGGAAAATTAAATTACCTGCACCGAAAAATAAAGAAAAGAGCATAAATCCTGAAAATAACACATTTTTTTTACTCATCTATTACCCTCCTAATTTTTAGCGAAAACACCATCGACTTCAACAGTAGATAGTGAACCTAAAAGCTTAAAGCATCACTCCATCAAATAAGGCCTTTTTTATTTATGAACCGCCTCTCCTCTATTTTTTCGCATAAAAAAACTCGCCCCTAAATAGGGACGAGTTTGTGCTCGCGTTACCACCCATATTCCGCAAGTTTCATAAAAAAGAAACAATCCGGCTCTCAGTCAACGTACAATCATACGTGTTCCATTTTAACGGTGGAAATCCGTCAAAGCTTACCGATTTTCAGCTTTGCATCTCGGAGATGATTTTCGGATAAGATCTGTCCATCGGCTTCCACCAATTGCCGACTCTCTGGAGAACAGGGCTCTTTTCTTACTCTTTCTCGTCACTGATTTTTATTATCAATATATTAATAATAATCTAGCATGAATGGATAGGCACGTCAATACATTATTAGTGGTCAAGGTGTTTGTCCTTTTCTGGCAATATCTATTCGTTCATTTCCATTTTCAACTGTTAATATAAAATCAGTTGTCATCACAATATATTCACCTGTTTTCGGATGTTTTGGATGGTCTATTCCTAACTCATCTGCAATAATAATAGTTTCTTCTATAGGTAATAGTGGAAATTGTTCTCTTATATCTTTTATACAGTTGAAAAATTCAGAAATATAAAAGTAGTGCTTTTCCATATCCGACAAAAACTCATGCTGCCTCTTGGTTTTTATTTTTTTTAATCTCGTAGATCGCCCTAGTGACGAGACATCTTGAATTTTTAACCACGGTTTATATTCGGGGCCATTACCTATCCCATGCCCTTCCTTCATCCCCTTCTCAATTTCAGATGTTCTTTTCTTTTAGATATAACAACACCCCTTTAGACAACCATATCTAACGGAGGAAAACTTCGCATTTTTTTATAAACATCGCGACTTTATCTCAAACCACACCTTATGTTGGTTTGAAATAAAGTTTGATTTAAAACGTTAACGAATGAAAAACACCCGTTTTGAAAAAAGATTGATCAAAATGGGTGCTTCTCTTTAAATTGATCGCTTAATTTTTTAAAAATTTTGATAAAAAATAAATAAAACTATAGGTATCCTATATTCACATTGTTTATAATAAGTATATGTAAACGCTTTCTTAATGAAGGAGGATGTTATGAGAAAAATTTATTTGAAAAAAATAATTAAATTGGTTGTTTTTTTAGTAGGATTTGTAGGTCTTTCTCTTGCATTGTTTTTAGCGTACATGACCATTACGGCGGAAATCCCTGAAGATGTTATTAAGTTGGAAGTTGAAAATAACAGCCAAACGGTTTTGAAGCAGGGAGATGAAAATAACAACCAAACGGTTTTGAAGCAGGGAGATGAGTTTAGTACGACTATTTTTAATATTGGATATGGCGGATTGGATAAGGACCAAGACTTTTTTATGGATGGGGGAAAAGGTTCACGTTCAAGTAGTGAAGAGCAAACGTTGGACAATCTTGAAAATATGCAACATTTTTTACAAGAAACAGATTCTGATTTTATTCTTATACAAGAAATAGATGTTAAATCGAGTAGATCCTATCATACGAATCAGGTAGCTATGTTTAAAGAAGGTTTAAAAGATTATGGTTCAACCTTTGCGAATAACTATAATACTCAATGGGTACCCGTTCCGATTTTAAATCCAATGGGCTCTGTCAATAGTGGGTTGCTTTCTTTTTCTAAGTATCCGATAGAAGAGTCTACAAGATACCAGCTTCCTGGAAGAGAAAAATGGCCTGTTCAATTATTTGAATTAGATCGAGCCATTCTCGAAACCAAAATACCAGTTGATAATGGAAAATATTTAAGGATGGTGAACGTTCATTTATCCGCATACGATAAAGGTGGGAAAATAAGAGCTCAACAAGTCATTTTCTTAAAAGAATATATGAATGAACACTACAAAAATGGCGATTATGTCGTTTTGGGTGGTGATTGGAATCAGCTTCTATCTGATATTCAGTTGGAAGACCCGAATTTTATGGAGGAATGGCCTGATTGGCTCGTAGAATTGCCAGAGGATTTTACCGAGGGTGGATTTCAGTGGGCGGTCGATTCTACTGTTTGGACCGTTCGGGATAACATACAACCGTATGTGGCAGAAGAAAATTTTGTAACAATCATTGATGGATTTTTAGTGTCACCGAATATTGAAATAGTAGATGTAAAGGGATATGATTTAGGATTTGAACATAGTGATCATAACCCTGTTACTACGATATTAAAGTTAAAATAATCAGGTGTTGGTTTGGAATAAAGCTTGATTTAAAAGGAGGACAAATCGTGATAGACTTGCGCAGTGATACGGTGACAAAACCAAGTGAAAAGATGAGGAAAGCGATGTACGAGGCTGAAGTAGGGGATGATGTTTACGGTGAAGACCCAACAGTAAACAAGCTAGAAGAAATCGCTGCACAAACCCTTGGAAAGGAAGATGCCTTATTTGTAACAAGTGGCACTCAAGGAAATCAAATTGCCGGATTAGTACACTGTAAGCCTGGCCAAGAAGTAATAATGGAAGCCCAAGCGCACTTATTCGTTTCCGAAGCTGCAGCATTGTCTGCTTTTGCTGGTGTACAAATAAAGACCTTAGCTGGTGACCATGGTGCTATGAAACCAAGTGATGTAGAAGCGGCCATCCGAGGCGACGATATACACGAGCCTGAAACGGGTCTTATTTGCATAGAAAACACGCATAATAAAGCAGGCGGAGCTGTTATTCCCCCCGAAAATATGGAGTTAATCTATCAAATATCGAAAAGACATGATATTCCTGTTCACTTAGATGGTGCACGATTATTCAATGCTTCTGTAGCTTCTCAAATACCAGTTAAAGAATTTGCAAAGTATACAGATTCTGTTCAATTTTGCTTATCAAAAGGGTTGGGGGCACCTGTTGGTTCAATTATTGCAGGTTCCTCTGATTTCATTTTTAAAGCTCGAAAGTGGCGTAAACGCTTAGGTGGGGGGCTTAGGCAGGCAGGCGTCCTTGCTGCACCTGGTATTATTGCCCTCGAAGAAAATGTAAAGCATCTTGAGAAAGACCATGAATATGCAAAGCAACTTGCTGAAGGACTTCAGAATATAGAAGGAATAGTAATTAAAAATAAAGTGGAAACAAATATTATTTTAATCGACATCACCAAATCTAATAAAACCACGGAGGACTTCTTAAATCAATTAAAAGAACATGGTATATTAGCAGGCACGTTTGGTCCTAACATTATTAGATTTGTTACTAACAATGGCATTACGAAGAAAGACATCGACAAAGTAATATTAGCCTTCCAAAAGGTACTAAGCCCTTCTCTTATCTAATGTATTTTACATCTACTATTAAGTTCCTTTATGAAGAAACTAAAAGCCTAATTTCTCACATAGCACTCCGAGAAATTAGGCTTTTTTAAATGTGTATTTCCTTAACGTTGTATATCCGCATTTTCCTGACGCTACATTAAAACTTTCTGAAAACCCTTACAGCGAATGAAAAACACCCGTTTTGAACAAAGATTGATCAAAATGGGTGATTTTCTTTAAATTGATCGCTTAATTTTTATAAAAAGGTTTGATCAAAAGTATAATATCCAAAGGGATTACTGGGTCACTCTACTAGGAATAAGACAGTCTTTTTTTCTTGGGAAACTAATACAGCATCAACGTATGTATATAACGTCTCCCCTGTGCTCTAAAGCTTCTGATGAATTCAGTTAAGGTTGTCTCCTAAACACTTCTCCATGCGGATATCAGTCCACAATTTATCTTGCCAATAGGTGAAATCAGTAATACGGCCGATTTCCTTGTAGCCCAGTTTCTGATACAGCTTCTCCGCCTGTTTGTTAAATTCAAATACTCCTAATTCAATACGTTTAAGACCTTCCTTCTTAATTTGTTCCTCTAAATATTTTATCGCCACATAACCAATCCCTTTACCACGGCCTTCGGGCTCACCAATCGTAATCCCTATCCAGGCAGTTCCTGGCTCTTTTTTGTACAGGTGGCTCGGATCGACCATGAAGTTCATTTCACCGATTAACTGGTCATCCAGATATATCAGGTAGATGTGAACGTGTTCTAGCCGTTGAAATAAGTTTTCTATAGTAATGATTCTCTGACATTCCAATTCTGACTTGTTTTGATTAGGGCGAGTCAACGGGATCAAAGTAGGATCGTTTTCCCACCGATTAAACACGTCCACTAAGTTTTTATTAGGTTCAGTTAATTTGATGAAATAAGTATTCACGTACCGCACCTCTCCAATGATTAAGTAGAAATCTGATTTTCTATTAACTTTTTATAGTTTTAAGATATTGTTTGTCTCAAAATAGATTTTGAAGATATCATGGCTTATAATCCGCACCAATTCCTAAGCCTCGACCTTATTTAATCCACTTCTCAATTTCAGATGTTCTTTTTCTTTTAGACATAAAAAACCCCTTTAGACAATCATATCTAAAGGGGTATAGCTTCACAACTTTTTTCAAAACATCGCATCTTTTTTATAAACATCGCGACTTTCTCTCAAATCCACACCTTGCCACACGCCTTCAAAAAATAGACCACCAATTGTTATATAAGAAGATAAATATTTATCTACCACGATA
>NZ_JBFMIA010000146.1:0-275 GCF_040801915.1 Jeotgalibacillus marinus
CTCTTCCCCCTTCCTTTCTCCCCCTCTCCCTCCCCCTCTTCTCCCTTTTCTTCCCTCTTCTCCTCCTTCTTCTCCCCCCTCTTTCTCTTCTCCCCTTTTTTTCTCCTCTCTCTTCCTCCCTCCTCTTTCCTCCTCCCTTCCCTCCTTCTCTTTTTTTCTCTTTCTCGTTTCTTCTCCCTCTCTTCCCCTCTTTTCCCCCCTCTTCCTTCCCCTTTCCTCCTTCCTTCCCTTCTTCTCTCCTCCTCTCCCCTCCTCCTTCTCTTTCTCCCTCTTTC
>NZ_JBFMIA010000147.1:0-274 GCF_040801915.1 Jeotgalibacillus marinus
TGAGCCTCACCCGCATCACACCCGAACCGCGCGACCCACGTAAAGGATGGGGCCCGAGGGCTTCGGGTAGGGCGAGCCACCCGCGGGCTCCAGCGTCAGCTCGAACAGGGTCTTGTCGGCCAGACCTGGCAACTTGCTGACCGGCACCACCACCACCTGGCCGGGCTTGACCAGGCCCAGCGAGGTCGGGCCCTTGGCGCCTTCAGGCTTGGTCCAGAACTGCATGGTCTTGCCTTCGGGGATGTCCTCGTTCGGCCCCAGGGGCACGAGGCTT
>NZ_JBFMIA010000148.1:0-274 GCF_040801915.1 Jeotgalibacillus marinus
CTTTCTCGCCGAACGATCTGACATCGTCGACCTGACGGACCAGCTCACCGATTTCAGCGACATGGCGGCGCTGGTGTCCTGCCTCGATCTGGTGATCTCGGTCGACACCCGCGTCGTTCACCCCGCCGGTGCGCTGGGCGCCCCGGTCTGGACGCTATTGCCCTTCAATCCCGATTGGCGCTGGCTGCTCGGTCGCACCGACAGCCCATGGTATCGATCGATGCGGCTGTTCAGGCAACCCAGCCGCGGCGATTGGGCCAGCGTGGTGGACGAG
>NZ_JBFMIA010000149.1:0-274 GCF_040801915.1 Jeotgalibacillus marinus
AAGAGAAGAAAAGGGGGAGGGGGAGGGAGAGAAGGAGAGGGAAAGAGGAAAGGGGAGAAAGAAAAGGGAATGGAAAGAAGAGGAGAAAGAAAGGGGGCGAAAAGAAGGAGAAGAGGGGAGGGGAAGAGAGGAGGGGGAGGAAAGGAAAAGGAAAGAGGAGAAAGAGGGAAAGGAGAAAGAAAAAAGGAAAAAGAAAAGGAAGGAAGGGGGAAAGGAAGGGAAAGAGGAGGGAAAAGGGAAGAAAAGGAAAAGAGGGAGGAGGGGGAGGGAGACG
>NZ_JBFMIA010000150.1:0-273 GCF_040801915.1 Jeotgalibacillus marinus
CGGTTACGCGCCGCGACCTACGTCTGCGACTTTCGGTTTTCGGCGGCGGCGAGCCGGCCGGGCTGGTTACTCCCTGAAGTAGCTCAGCAGCCGCAGGATCTCCAGGTACAGCCACACCAGCGTCACGGTGAGGCCGAACGCGGCGTACCAGGCGAACTTCTCGTCGGCGCCGTTGCGGATACCCCGCTCGATCATGTCGAAGTCGACGACCAGGTTCATCGCCGCGATGGCGATGACGACGAGGCTGAAGATGATCGCCAGCGCCCCGCCGTT
>NZ_JBFMIA010000151.1:0-273 GCF_040801915.1 Jeotgalibacillus marinus
GCCTGTCCTATCGCGATGCCGCCGGCAACGTGGTCCATAACGAGGACCGCGAGATCATGACGGACATGGACAAGCTGCCCTTCGTCACGAGCGTCTACAAGCGCGACCTCGAGATGGAGAAGTACTTCATCGGCTACCTGAAGCACCCCTACATCTCGTTCTACTCCGGCCGCGGCTGCAAGAGCCGCTGCACCTTCTGCCTGTGGCCGCAGACGGTCGGCGGGCACACCTACCGCACGCGGTCGGTCGCGCACGTGATCGAAGAGATCAAGT